>JAHDIP010000243.1 GCA_020630735.1 Saprospiraceae bacterium
CGTAGTTGCAAACTACGCTTAGCAGATTGGGTTGTTTTTTGGACAAAAAGAAAATATTAAACAGATGAAAAAATGCCTCCTTTTACTTGTAGTAATCTTTGCAAGTTTTAATGTACAAGCACAAAAGTATGTCACTGCTGGTGGTATACGCTTAGGTACCGAAATTGGGTTAACTATTCAGCAAGCCATTTATAAGCAACTTACGCTGGAGTTAATCATGCAGTCAAGTTTCCAGAATAAAATAAATACCATCACTATTTTAGGCGAACGCCATACCCGTATACTTACCCGACGCATCAATTTTTATATGGGAGGAGGTTTTCATAAAGGTTGGGTTGACCAAGAACTCAATCTGGAAGATCCTTCAGGTATTACCCTAATTGGTGGAGTTGAATTTGCTCCTAGTCGATTGGTCATTAGTTGGGATTACAAACCTGCATTTAATATTTGGGGTGGAGAAAAAGTAATTAGCTCAGAAACGGCCTTCTCTCTTCGTTATGTATTCATTAAGCGTAAGCGTAAAAAAATTAATTGGAAGTTTTGGGAAAAGGGAAAGAAAAAGAAGTAATTCTTGCCTAACTAAAGACAAAAAAGAAGTTTTAATAGGCATATAAAATCCATATCAAGTCTATACGGATACTAATGTCACTTTATTTAAGTATTTTTGTTGGTCAAAATTAGTACTCGATTACTTGCCTAAAAATAATCCATAAATCATATAAACATGAATAAAATTTACTTCTTTGTATTATCAATGGTTTTCATCTTTATCACTTCTCCTCTTTCTGCACAATTTTCGTTTACGAATAACTCAGCATTACTGGAGAATACTAATATTACAAGTGGTGTTGCTATTGGTGTAACCGATATGAATGGCGATAAGCTAGATGATATTATTCGCTTAAATAATGGCTCTAATCTATTTCTTGAATACCAAACAGCAGATGGACATTTTACGTCTTATAATTTTGGTGAAGTGCCTCAAGACGCTTGGAGCTTATGTGCAGCAGATGTTGATGGAGATGGGCTAACTGATTTGATGATTGGTGGAGCTTATGATAATGTAAAACTTATTAGAACGGATGAAAATGGGGTGATGTTTTCAACAACCTTACCTGATCCAGGTACCTTTGTACAAGGTTCTAATTTTATAGATATAAACAACGATGGCTTAGTCGATTACTTCGCTTGCCATGATGATGGAGAAAGTAACATTTGGCAAAATTCAGGGAATGGAGCGTTTGTCCTTGCTAATGATTGGATAGATATGTCTTCGAATTCTGGAAATTATGGTTCTGTTTGGACAGATATCGATAATGATGGTGATAATGACTTGTACATTGCTAAATGCCGGCAAGGTGTTAATGATCCTTCAGATCCTCGTCGTATCAATCAACTATTTTTAAATGATGGTAATAACAATTACTATGAAGCTTCCGAAGCTGCTAATCTTAAAATAGGTGCTCAATCTTGGACAGCCGATTTTCAAGATATAGATAATGACGGTGATATGGATTGCTTCATTACTAACCACGATGTACCAAGTCAATTATTACTAAATGATGGTGCTGGAGTCTTTACAGATATTACAAATACTAGTGGAGTAATGGTCGAAGGTTTACCAATACAAGGGATGATGAGAGATTTTGATAATGATGGCTTTGTCGATATTATTGTAGGAGGAGATACCTATCAGTTTTTTCATAATAACGGCGACCTCACCTTTACTGAAATGTTTGATGTTTTAGATGATGATGATATGTTGACCTATGGTTTAGGTGACTTGAATAATGATGGTTATGTAGATTTTATAGGTGGTTATGGCGAACCTTTTAATAATCCTACAGGTATAGAAGATAAACTTTGGTTAAACGATGGCGGTGATAATAACTTCTTAGGAGTTGATCTCATTGGTACAGTAAGTAATCCTAATGGTATAGGAGCTCGTATCGAAGTCTATGGAGATTGGGGGATGCAAATTAGAGAAGTAAGAGCTGGGGAAAGTTATGGTATTATGAATTCATTAAAACAATATTTTGGACTTGGTACAAGTACCTCTATTGATTCTATTGTAGTTGCTTGGCCTTCAGGTATCACCGATATGTATCCTAATCTTGAGGTCAATAAATGTATCACACTAATTGAAGATAATTGTATTACGCCAGATGTAGCTATAAGCATCAACGGACCTACAACGCTTTGTGCAGGAGAAACGGTTGAACTAGTTGCACCTGACGGCTATACTTACACATGGTCGAATGGCATAACAAGTCAAAACTTATTAGTTGATATTGAAGGAACTTATTTTGTGACAGTAGATGACGGAAGTGGATGTATTGGAATATCTGCTCCAGTTACAATTACAGAGACTCCTGATGAAACTCCTGCTGTAGAAGCAAGCGGTAGTTTGAATATATGTGAAGGCGAAAGTGTAACTTTAACATCGAGTGAAGCAGCTGCTTATTCTTGGTCAACTGGCGATCAAACACAATCTATTACGATAACAGAAGCAGGTGAATATAGCGTAACTATACCTGGTGTTTGTAGTGATTTTACCTCAGAAATAATGACTGTTCAAACATTTGTTGCGCCAAATCCTGATGTAATGGGAGATATTATTCCGGCACCTGGAGTAGCAACACTTACTTCAACAGGGACAAATCCACAATGGTTTAGTGAACCAACTGGCGGAACAACTATCGGAGCAGGAAATGAGTTTATGATAGATATAACAGAGAATACTACATTTTATGTGGAGGATTTGTATCGCTTTGCAGATCCGATATTCTATGCTGGAAAAACGGATAATGCTGGTGGTGGTAATCAAAATTCACCACAATTCAATGGTTATCAAATTTTTGATGCTTACGAACCGTTTACTATTTTATCCATTAAGACCTATGCTTATGGTGCTGGAGAACGTACCTTTCAGCTAACGAATAGTCAAGGAGAAATACTACAAAGCCTCTCAGCTATTATTCCTGATGGAGAGAGTAGAGTAGAGTTGGACTTTGAAGTACCTGAAATGACAGGTTTAATCTTAAGAACAGCTGATGATCCATCTTTATTTCGTAATGATGGTGGCGTAAATTACCCTTATGATTTGGATGGACTTGGTGCTATCACAACATCTAATTATGGAGAAGAATATTACTACTATTTTTATGACTGGGAAATTCAGGAAAAAGGGACAGAATGCTTGAGTGAACGTATTTCAGTGGAAGCTATTATTGATGAAACGCTTTCTTCTTCG
Source organism: Saprospiraceae bacterium (assembly GCA_020630735.1). Lineage (GTDB taxonomy): Bacteria > Bacteroidota > Bacteroidia > Chitinophagales > Saprospiraceae > JAHDIP01. The sequence continues at coordinate 3,254 of JAHDIP010000243.1, forward strand.
AATCTTGAATTTGAAAATAATTTGACAATTATACCGAATCCTAGTAAAGGATTTGTTAACTTGCATCTAACTAAAGAAATTGCAAAAGACGCAATCGTCGTAATTTACGACATTTCAGGGACTAAAGTTCATAGCTCTACGATTACAGCTAACCAAGGGGGAATGTATCCTATTGATTTAGGTGAATTGGCAAAAGGGCTTTATATTATTAAACTTCATAATGAGAATACGATCTCTAACGGAAGATTAATCATACAATAAGAGAAAAAACCGTTTAAAAAGCTACTCATTTCCACCGATATGAGTAGCTTTTTTAGTTATACTCATCCGTATTTGGTTTACAGATCATCAGTAGTAGCAATCATTTGATTATCAGGTGTTTTAATCTGGGGCATCCGACAACCATTTAGAGTTCTACATATTATCATTTTTTTAAATTTACTTTTGTAAATGGCAAAATAATTGCTCTTATCTTTATAACCTTTCTCCCATTTACAAATAAAGGAAACTATCAAGTTAGATTAGACTACCAATGTAGTCTGTCATCATACCTTTACGTATATCCAAGCACAGTATAGACTAAATTTGTTCTGTTTTAAAAGACTTTTTATTTATAAAGGCAAAGTTCGATAAAAATTACCGAGCTTTTGAGGTAATAAAATGCTAATAAATTCAAAAAGGAAACATGACTACAGAACGATAGTTATTTAACAATATACTCATATGGATTAATTGTCTTAATACTCCTCTTTTATTATCTCTCCTAGTTTTAGGCTCATATTACATTGCAGCCTATATTGACAATAAATCTGATTGAATGATATCGTAAAGAATTTAGCTTATTAGTACGTCCTATTTTAGTTGATTTAGATACTATGAGAGGCTATAATATTTTAGATAAATATAGACTGATAATACTGTTCGGGGTATGCAGTCTTTCTCAATTCGCATATGGACAGACCTATAATATGTTGACAAATAATGGTCAAACTATTAACACTTGTAATGGATCTTTTTATGATACAGGTGGATCTGCAAATTATTCTAATAATGAAGATTATACAGTTACTTTTTGTGCCGATAATGGAGGTCAGTTAGTACTGAATTTTACTTCCTTTGTACTAGAATCGAGTGGAACTTGTAGTTATGATTATTTAAGGATTTATCAAGGTATCAATACAGGAGGTGTGTTAATAGGAGAATTTTGTGGGACAAATAATCCAGGCTCTGTAATATCAAGTAGTGGTTGTTTGCATGTCGTTTTTCATTCGGATGTTAGTGTAACAGCAAGTGGCTGGGAAGCAGTTATTGCTTGTACTGGTGGCGGTGGAGGAGGTCCAGAAATTTGTGATGATGGAATAGATAACGATGGAAATGGTTTTATTGATTTATTCGATGACGCTTGTTCCTGTGAAAATACTGATTTCTTTTATGGTAATTGTGCCTATACCTGCGAATACATTCCACCTCCAACTAATACCAATTTTGATATTACTCAAGAGTGGATAAGTACAGAAGGAGTTACAAATATTTCTCAACTTTTTGCAGGTGATATGGATGGAGAAGCCGACGGAGTATCGGAAATTATAGCAATGAAAGCAATGAACTATGGAACATCAGATATTAATGCTATTTACATTCTTGATGGTATGGACGGAAGTTTAAAATATAATCCTACTACCTTAAGAATAAGTAGTCGGAATAAAGGAATTGCAATTGGAGATACAGATAAGGACGGAAGAACTGAGTTTTTTTATATCACTTCGGATGATGAAACTACAGGCAATAGTAGAAAAATTGTTTGTTATGAATATGACCCTTCGGGAGTAAATCCTGGAGGTTCTGGTACGGGTACGTTTTCTCTACAATGGATCTCAAATAGACAGGTAACTTGTGGCTTGAGTGGAGTAGAATTATTTGCGGTAGAAGATTTTCCAATAGGTTTAGCCGATTTTAATAATGATGGAACACCAGAAGTTTATATTGGTAATGAGATCTATAATGCACTTACTGGGCAGTTTGTAACTTCAGGTGGAACTAACTCAATGGGAAGTTGGAATCAAGGAGAATTTGATTCACATTATCATGTAATAGCAGTACCTATTGCAATAGATGTGCTACCTGATCTTGCTTGTGGAGATTGCAGCGGTTTAGAGTTGGTTGCAGGTAATCAAGTATATTCTGTAAATATTAGTGCAGGTACAATGACGATTCGTCGACAAGCACCCAGTAACCTACCTGATGGAAATACTGCTATAGCAGATTATGATCATGATGGAGATCTAGATGCTGTTATATCAACGAATAATTCTAGTAGTTCATTCATTTATATTTGGGATTTACAAACGAATACACAAATAGGTGGAACGCACACCGTTGCGAATGTTTCTTCATTATTTTATCATCCAATCAGTCTTGCTACCATTGCTGATTTTGATGGTGATGGTCGAGCTGAAATAGGTGTTTGTGGCAATAATGTTTTACAAATTATAGAAGATCATACTGTAAACATTACAGGTACAGGTGGACTTCTGTGGACACTAACTACTACAGATCGTTCTGGACAAACAGGAATTTCTGTATTTGATTTTAATGGCGATGGTACGTCGGAAGTAGTTTATCGTGATGAAAATCGTCTAAGAATTTTATCAGGTATAAACGGAAGTGACATTGGAGAATTTAATTGTGCTTCTGGTACTGGAGCAGAGTATTCTTTGGTTGTAGATATTGATAATGATGGAGAAACAGAAATAGTTTGTAATTGCTCTGATGTTCCTGGAAGTTCCAACGCGGTCGCTTATCCTACTGCTTTTAAGTCTGATAATTTTCCTTGGGTAAGTACTCGAAAATTATGGAACCAATATGCTTACTTTAATGTAAATATTAATGATGATTTAACCATTCCCATAGAACAACAATTGCATCATCTTATTGGCAACCCAGCCCTTGGAAATACTGGAGTGTTGAATACTTTTTTGCAACAATCTCCTTTGTTAGATGAAGATGGTACAATTCTTTTTCCTGCTTCAGATTTAACTGTAGAAACAAAAGTTGATGCTTCGAGATGCCTTAGTGATAATATTGTTGGTTTGGATGTTATGATTACCAATTCTGGTGTTTCCAAAGTTCCAGAGGGGGCAACGATTGCAATTTATGCAAGTGATCCTGAAACTACGAATGCTTCCATTCTCGACATTATTACCATATCGAATAGCATCGATACGAATTCTTCAGTTGTTGTTAATCATATTCTAGATGTTTCTAGTTTAACTTTTCCAACATCGATTTACCTTATTGTTAATGACGATGGTTCGCAGGCTAGACCTTATAGCTTTACAAGTGATTTTCCTGTTACAGCTATTGGTGAATGTGACTTTGAAAACAACAAAGAAGTTATCTTTTTACGAGAAAATTGCATTAATGAAATTTGCGATAATGGAATAGATGACGATGGTGATAATTTTGTAGATGAGCTTTGTAGTGATTGTAATGATTGTAGCTCCATCAATATTTATAATGGAGATATTGAAATACATGGTCTTACTTCCCTCTATAGTATTTTGCCCAACTTGGATGGTTGGAATAAATCGCCTTCAGATGGTTTTGAGTTATGGGGTACTGGCTTTACTCCATCAGGTTGGACAAGTCCCTTTCAAGCTTACACTGGTAATTATAGTATGGAGTTAAATGCCAATGTAGCAAGTACTGCTTACCAAATCATTGAGGCTTGCCCTGGTAATGGATACTCTGTCGTGTTTGCACATATGGCTAGAAGTTCATTAACTGAACGTGTTTATTTTGTTGTTTATGATAATGATAGTAATGCTACTCCCAATATGGGGAACGAAATTTTTAGAGGAACATCTATGCTTCAAACATCAATACAAACGTGGCAAGTAAATCGGTTTGATTTTATTTTGCCTTTATCCTACTCAGGTGGTCCGCTTCGGATAGAGTTTCAATCTTACGGAGGAGCGTCGCCAAGCTATGGAAATATTATTGATGCAATTAATGTTACATTAACCTGTAACTTAAGAGAAATTTGTAATAATGGAATCGATGATGATTTTGATGGATTGGTAGATGGAGAAGATGATGAATGTTGTGCCGCACAAGCTCCCACCTTATCGAAACAATAACAAGTATTCATTCAAAACGCCAAGCAACAAATCGACTTTGTTTTTGACCTTGCGTCATTTCAATTGTTTTTACGTTCTTAATACCTAACTTATCCAACTTTTTATAAATAACGGGGAGGTTTACTTTTTTTGAAACAAGTGTGGTAAACCATTTTACGTGTTCTTTAAACAAACAACTTTCTGCTATCATCTTTTGTATGAAAACTACTTCTCCTCCTTCATATACGAGTTCTGTTTTTTTACCACCAAAATTTAGCTGATGTTTCCCCTTGTTCAACTTTAAATGCTTGTTTTTTTGTTGATTCGTTTTTTGTGCTACTGTTTCTGACTCATAAAAAGGAGGATTGCATATAGTGGCTTCAAAGGAGTCGCTATTCTTTATGATTCCTTTTAAAATAAAATTGCTATCTACTTGCAAACGACATTCTACTTTATTACTTAAGGTTGTATTGTATTTTACGATAGCTGATGCCGCTTTGAAAGCCTGCGGATTAACTTCTGATCCAACAAAATTCCAACCATAATCCTGACTACCAATAATTGGATAAATACAGTTTGCACCAATGCCAATATCTAAAATTCGAATAGTTTTAGCACTTCGAATGTTATGAGGATTACCTTCATTAAGCAAATCAGCTAAGTAGTGAATATAGTCTGCTCGGCTTGGTACTGCTGGGCAAAGATATCCGTCAGGTATGTCCCAATGTTCTATTGAATAATGAAGAATGAGTAGTGCTTTATTTAATAGTTTAACAGCTTTCGGATTTGAAAAATCTATACTTTTATTATTGACTTTATTTTTTATTACAAAGGGTTTTAATTCAGGACAACATCTCGTTAACTCATCAAAGTCGTATCCATAACGATGTTTGTTGCGCGGGTGTAATGGTTTTTTTTCTGGTTTCTCCATACTTTATTACCTTTATGAAGTTGATTAAAATAACTTCTAAGTAACGGGTAAAAAATAAGTTCCGCATTTTGGCTATAGAATTTTTGAGTTTAGATAAGGAGAAAAACGCAGTGATAGCCCAGCTATCACGAGTATTTTCGACGAAATATTAACTCTAAAATACCAGCCACAAATCGGGAAGTTATTATTTGACCGTTACTAAGTCTCAAAAATAAGAAGAATATGTCTCAGACAAAACTTTGCTTGTTTTTTATGCTGTGCTTATGCCTATATAGTTGTAAGCCAGAGAAAAAAGCGCAATTAGATATACAAGTGAACGTTCCAAAATTTAATGAACAAAACGCTTATGACTTTATCGCTAAACAAGTTTCTTTTGGTCCCCGATATGTTGGCGCTGAAGGACATGGAAAATGTAAAGCATGCAAGAGTCGAATAAAAAATTATAAAGCTGTAAGATGATCAATTGCTTTCTATAGACACCATTAAGGCATATATGTGGTCAAAAGATGAGTACCATAATTTACAACAAGCAGGTATTAAATCCATGCGATTTAAAATAAAGGGAAAATAAAGTATCACTAATGTTCTGAATATGAGTGTTTTGTGATGTGTGTTTTAAATCGTCCTTATAGATCAGGTCTTATTAGAGTTTTCTGGAAAGAAGAGGATACTTTTTTATTATTTTTCAGGATTCTAGTTGTTTGTAAAATATAATTGTATATTTAGTTGTTATTTTAAATTTTTATTT
>JAHDIP010000244.1 GCA_020630735.1 Saprospiraceae bacterium
TCGGAATAGGGATATTATTGTTTTAAGTTATATCTTAGAGCTGTTGTTAGGCTCAACTTTTTACGAATTTTACTTTAATCATTTTTTAATGAATATCGAAGACGAAAACGAACAAACAACACCAGACGTACCTCAAGAAAACGAGACACAAGATACCTCTGGTGTAAACGACTCCTTCAATTTGTCGAAGTCAACACAAAACGATTGGTCTGGCAATACACTTAATCTTTCGAAAGTGCGTGTAGCCGTTGATCAAATTAAAGATGAACTGCAAAAGGTAATAATAGGGCAAGACGAAACAATTGATTTGTTGCTTGCTGCTCTTTTTGTAAGTGGTCATGTGTTGATAGAAGGTGTGCCTGGTGTTGCGAAAACGCTAACATCAAAACTAATTGCACAAGCACTGGATACGGAGTTTTCACGTATCCAATTTACACCAGACCTTATGCCTACCGATGTCGTTGGTACTGTTGTATTCAATGTCAAAACTTCGGAGTTTAATTTCAACGAAGGACCTATTTTTTCCAATATTGTTTTGATTGATGAAATCAACCGTTCGCCTGCCAAAACGCAAGCAGCCTTGTTTGAAGTAATGGAGGAATATCAAGTAACTATGGATGGAGTCACCTATCCGATGAGTTTCCCATTTTTTGTAGTGGCTACTCAAAATCCAATCGAACAAGAAGGTACCTACAAATTACCTGAAGCACAACTTGACCGTTTTCTGTTTAAAATCAATATGAAGTATCCTGATCTTGAAGAAGAAAAAGCAATTCTTCGACGGTTCAAAAATGATTTTAAAATTTCAAAGAAAGAAGATGTCAAAGCAGTCTTTGGTGCAGAAAGAATAAAAGAATGTCAAGACCTAATAGAAAAGGTACATATCAAAGATGAACTGCTTGAATATATCGCTACGATTATCCATAATACTCGAAATAATGGTGATTTATTTTTAGGTGCATCTCCTCGTGCGTCTTTAGCAATCATGAAGGCATCGAAAGCAATTGCTGCTATGAATGGTCGTGATTTTGTAACACCTGATGACATCCAGTATGTGGCTTATCCTGTATTAAATCACAGAATAATCCTAACACCTGAACGAGAGATGGAAGGATTTGACACTAGAGATGTAATCAACGAAATTGTCAAAAAAATCGAAGTGCCTCGATAAGGTAAGTATAGGGATAAATGAAAATGAACGTTTAAATAAAAATAAGCTTAAATCCACATCTACGGTTGAGTTATTAATTTTTATTTACATTTTGACTGACTACTTACTTCTAAGCAACTTCGATAATAAATATATCCATGAAACAATTGTTTTTAACCAATCGATTTTTTCTTCTTTTTGGTGCAGTTATCGCGTTGTTCGTGGTAAGCTTTCCATTGGGTATGTTATTTCCAATAGCACAAACGATATTAGTTTTAGGTCTTATTTTAGTAGTAGCAGATATTTTATTATTATTTAATGATTCTGTAAAAATTAAATGTAGACGACGATTGCCAAAAGTATTTTCTTTAGGTGATGATAATAATGTGGAGCTTGAGTTGGAGAATGAATCTACTCAAAATTTAAAATTAAGTGTTATTGATGAATTACCTATAGAGTTTCAAAAACGCGATTTTGAAATTGATCTTGATTTAAAAGCTAAAGAAGAAAAAAAGATAAGGTACCAGCTTCGTCCCTTAAGAAGAGGAGAATATACTTTCGGAAAAATCAATGTTTTTATGGAATCCTTTTTAGGATTGGTACAACGGAGACATCAACATGATTTTCCAATGACTGTCCCCGTTTATCCATCTATTATCCAAATGAAGCATTATGAGTTGAAAGCATTTGATCGGGTATCTCATAATCAAGGAATCAAGAAAATTCGCCGCTTGGGACATAGTTATGAATTTGAACAAATAAAAAACTATGTAAAAGGTGATGACTATAGGAGTATAAACTGGAAGGCAAGTAGTCGTCGGGGTACATTGATGGTTAATCAATATGAAGATGAACGAGCTCAACAAGTCTACTCTATTATTGATAAAAGTAGAGCGATGAAAATGCCGTTCAAGGGTTTAAGTTTGATGGATTATGCCATTAATACAAGTTTGGTCATTTCGAGTATTGTTTTGCGAAAGCATGATAAAGCAGGTCTACTTACATTCTCTGATAAAATAGGAGCTACGATAAAAGCTGATCGAAAAGCCAATCAGCTTAATATGATTATGACAGCTCTTTACAAAGAAAAAGAACGTAACCTAGAGGCTAACTATGAATTACTTTATCATTCGGCAAGAAAGCTAATTAAAGGCAGAAGTCTGTTACTGTTATATACTAATTTTGAAAGTACCTATGCACTTGAACGGGTACTCCCAATCCTTCGTCGTATTAATAATTTACATTTAGTTGTGGTTGTGTTCTTTAAAAATACCGAAATAGAAGAATACGCAAAACAAGCTGTTACCAATTCTGAAGAAATATACCATCAAACCATCGCTCAAAAATATATCTCTGAAAAAACGCAGATGGTACATAAGCTTCGCCAATATGGCATTCAATCTATTCTTACTGATCCTGAAGAATTATCCGTTAATACGATTAATAAATATTTAGAACTAAAATCGAGAGGATTAATTTAGCGAAACAGTGTGAAATAAATATTTATACCGAAATCGATATAGTCGGTTGCATTTATACCAACCAATAAAAAAAGCCAACCCAAAATACATTGAGATGACTTTTTTTTGAAACGATCTAAAGGGAAATTATTTTTTTAATAAATCTCTTATTTCTCCTAATAGGTCTTCTTGCGTTGGCCCTTCTGGTTCTGGCTCAGGAGCTGGTTGAGCTTTGTTGTATGCTCTAACGATCATGAATAGAACGAATGAAATGATTAGGAAATCAATAATCGTATTGATCCACTTACCATAACGAATAGCTACTTCTTCTACAGCAGGAGTGATTACTTCAGTACCACTCATTACAGCTGGCTCGGCAGCTTGTAAAGTAATAGCTAGGTCATTGAAGTCTACACCGCCCATTGCCATACCAATAGGTGGCATCAAGACATCTGCAGTAAAGGAGTTGATAACCGCTCCAAATGCACCAGCAATGATTACAGCAACAGCTAAATCAAGCACGTTGCCTTTCATGATAAAGTCTTTAAATTCCTGAAACATAGACTAAATTTTAGTTGGTTAAATAATTTACATATATAACTGAGCAAGTTTGTTAGATATAGTAGTATGTTTAAAAAATCGTCTACTAATACCCAATTATATAATTGAGACGAAATGTATAAAAATTGTCACACTAAACCAATAAATCTAATACTTTTTAAAACTGATAATCAGATGGTTACTAAAAAAGGCAAGCGACCCTATAAGGATGGCTTGCCTACTTATTGATAAAACGCTTGTTTTTATAAAAGTTTACTTAATACCAGCGTCTTTTCTAATTTTATTTAAAGCTGATCCAGCTTTTACCCAATCAATTTGAGCTTGATTGTAAGTATGAGCTACTTCAAATTTTTCTTTCTTACCATCTGCGTGAGTAAGTTGAATAATGAGGTTTTCACCTGGAGCAAATTTGCTGAAGTTAGTAATGCTTACAAGATCGTCCTGACGTACTTTATCGTAATCTTTAGGATTAACGAAAGTCAAACCAAGCATTCCTTGTTTCTTTAAGTTCGTTTCGTGAATACGAGCAAATGATTTTACGATCACTGCATTTACACCTAAGAAACGTGGCTCCATTGCTGCATGCTCACGAGAAGAACCTTCTCCATAATTTTCTTCACCAAAAACAACTGTACCAATACCTTTCTTTTGATAATAACGAGCAGAATCAGGCACTTTCATGTATTTACCTTTTTTGCCATTTTCTAGGTTAAGTACTTTGTTTGTTTGTTCGTTATAAAAATTGATAGCACCAATCAAACAGTTGTCAGAAATGTTTTGAAGGTGACCACGGTACTTCAACCAAGGTCCTGCCATAGAGATATGGTCAGTTGTACATTTTCCTTTTGCTTTGATTAATACACGCATGTTTTCTACCTTCTTTGCTGTCAATGGCTCAAAAGGTTTTAAAAGTTGGATACGTTTTGATTTTTTATCAACTTTAATTTCTATGGCGCTACCATCTTCTACAGGAGCAACGAAACCAGCATCTTTTACATCAAACCCTTTAGGAGGTAATTCTACTCCTTTAGGAGGACTCAACTTCACTTTCTTTCCGTCTTTATTAACCAAACGATCTTTCAATGGATTAAACGTAAGGTCACCTGCAATAGCCATTGCTGTTACGATTTCAGGAGAAGCAACGAAAGAATGTGTATGAGGGTTACCATCATTTCTCTTAGAGAAATTACGGTTGAACGATGTGATGATTGAGTTTTTACGGTTTGGATCATCTGTATGACGTGCCCACTGACCGATACAAGGACCACAAGCATTGGCCATAACTACTCCACCAATATCTTCAAAAGATTTTAATAAACCATCACGTTCGACAGTATAACGAATTTGTTCAGAACCAGGAGTAATTGTGAATTCAGCTTGAACCTTTAATTTCTTTTTGGTTGCTTGTTTTGCAATAGAAGAAGCTCTATCTAAATCTTCGTATGAAGAGTTGGTACAAGAACCAATCAACCCAACCTCTAATTTTTGAGGAAAGTCATGCTCTTTTACAGCTGCTGCAAATTCAGAAATAGGCCAAGCTCTATCAGGAGAGTATGGACCATTAATGTGTGGTTCTAATTTTGATAAGTTGATGTGGATAACTTGATCAAAATATTTTTCTGGAGTTTTGTAGCATTCAGGATCACCAGTTAAGTACTTCTTTACTTTATTCGCCATCGTAACGATAGAACTACGACCAGTTGCTTTAAGGTAACGAGCCATTGCGGTATCGTATCCGAAGACAGAAGTCGTTGCACCTATTTCGGCACCCATGTTGCAAATAGTACCTTTACCTGTACAAGATAATTTTTTAGCACCAGGACCAAAGTATTCTACAATAGCACCAGTACCACCTTTTACAGTAAGAATACCTGCTACTTTTAGAATAACATCTTTTGCAGACGTCCAGCCATTTAATGTACCAGTTAACTTAACACCAATTATTTTAGGCATTTTTAATTCCCAAGGCATACCTGCCATTACATCAACAGCATCAGCACCACCTACTCCAATAGCAATAGTACCCAAACCACCACCATTAGGCGTATGCGAATCGGTACCAATCATCATACCTCCAGGGAAAGCATAATTTTCTAAAACGATTTGGTGAATAATACCAGCACCTGGTTTCCAGAAACCGATGCCGTATTTGTTTGAAACAGCCTCTAAGAAATCATAGACTTCAGAGTTGATACTCATAGCGCCCTTTAAATCTTTCTTTGCACCAACATCAGCTTGAATCAGGTGGTCACAATGAACAGTAGAAGGAACGGCTACTTTGTCTTTACCAGCCATCATAAACTGAAGTAAGGCCATTTGTGCTGTTGCATCTTGCATAGCTACACGGTCTGGCGCAAAAAAGACATAGTCTTTTCCTCTCTTATATTTTTTAAGAGGCGATTCAGGGTGAAGGTGTGAATAAAGAATTTTTTCTGTAAGAGTAAGTGGTCTCTTTAGTTTCTTTTGAACCTTGTCAACTCTTGCAGGTAGAGACTCATAATGAGCCTTAATCATTTCAATATCAAAGGGCATAATAATATGACTTTAATTAGATAAAAATTTCAAGTTAAATGGATATCCATTTTCTTAGTAGGCTACAAAAATAAGATATTATTTAAACTTTTGCTATGTTTGCTAGAATAGTAATTACGTTGGATGAAGTTTGCAGTTGCGTTTTTGAATTAAAATCGAATAGAAACTTTCTAGAAAGAATTTTTATTTTTCAAAAAAGGGAGAAAATCAACAAATGTTTTTTTTTTGAAAATGTTATTTTTTGAAAAAAAACTCCTTAGTAACGGGTAAAAAATAAGTTCCGCATTTTGGCTATAGAATTTTTGAGTTTAGATAAGGAGAAAAACGCAGTGATAGCCCAGCTATCACGAGTATTTTCGACGAAATATTAACTCTAAAATACCAGCCACAAATCGGGAAGTTATTATTTGACCGTTCCTAAGCTAGTTTGATTGGCTTAGGAGTTTCCTCAAATTCTTTTTATTGCTCTAGCCGTTCGATTAATCTTCCAGAAATACGAAGGAAATCCATTTCTGTTATAATACCAATCAACTCGCCATCTTCTTTTACAACAGGTAAACAACCGACTTTATTATCTCGCATAATTTCCATCGCTTTTAAGATCGTCATGTCGGGATCAACCGTCAATGGTTTTTTTAGCATTACGTCTTTTACCGTTGTTGTTTCTCCGTCTATCTTTACGCCTTTGATAAAGTGACGGAGAATAAGACGAGAGGTGATGAGGCCTACCAGTTTGCCTTTTGTATCCTCAACAGGAGTGTACCGAATACTTCTCCAATCCATCATTTCTGCTACTAGTTCGATGATATCATCTTTTTGGACAGTAAAAAGATCCGTTATCATAAACTCTTCAACTTTGAGCTTAGATGGGCGATACTCTTTAAGGTCGCCTAGTTCTGGTAATTTCCATTTATGCACAGGAATTTCTTTTTCTTGATTTTTTACAATTGAAGCTGTCAAAACAGTAAGGGCTTCATCTCGATTAGTTTCGCCTATCAATTTAGTAAAAGCTCTTAGTTGCCAGCGAGCACCATTCATCTCACTTTTGGCTCTTTCTTGGATAATGCCCAAATATTTATCAATATCTGCTTTAGCTACTTTACGTTTTGTCAGTCCTTTTCTAGCAATCGGAATCAATTCTTTCAGCACCAAATCGCAAGCACTAATTTTTTTATCCTTAAACCAAGTAAACTTACAATCTATTCCATATCGTGCTGCTTTTCCAAAGTTATCTCGAATGTCGGCAAAAGAAATATGTTTGCGAATATCTTTGTATTGATCTGCCATACCGACCATCAGCCCTAACCAAAAGGCTGCATTTGCCATTTCATCAACCATTGTAGGCCCAGAAGGTAATACTCTGTTTTCTATACGTAAGTGAGGCTTTCCATTGTCACTAATTCCATAGCAAGGTCGATTCCAACGATAAACAGTAGAGTTGTGTACTTGAAGTGCACGTAGCTTTGGTGCTTCCCCTTTTTTAAGCATTTCGATAGAATCTTCTTTTACATCACTACTGAGTAAAACTCTAAAACGAGCAATATCTTCTCGGTAAATATCTAAAACAGAATTGTGTAACCAATCATTACCAAATGAGACTCTAGGACTTCGTTCACGCATATGGTCATGACTCGTTCGAGTATCTAACGATTGTTGGAACAATGCTATTCTACTTTCGTGCCACAGACGTCTTCCGAAAACAATAGGAGAGTTGGCGGCAATAGCCATAACAGGCGCAGCCAAAGTTTGAGCAATATTATACATTTGCACGAATTCGCTAGGAGCAACCTGAAGATGTACTTGGAAACTAGTATTACAAGCTTCGAGTAAAGGAGAGTCATGCTTGACTAATAGTTCATCAATTCCCATCAAGCGCAATTCGTAAGCAGTACCAATGAGTTGTTTATTGATAGCTTCCATCAAAGCGAAGTATCGTTTTTTTGGCGTAAGGTTGTGCATGCCAAGATCAAACTTTCGAAGTGTTGGAAGGATACCTGTCAAAATAATTTCTGCATTAAGTCCTTTTAGTTTTTGCCTAATACGAGTAAGATTTTTGACATTTTCTGCTTCCATCTGACTCAAACATTTTCCTTTGAATACTCTAGGAATCATGTTTGTCTCTAGATTAAACCTAGCAAGTTCGGTTTCGACCCATGGATAGGATTTCATTTTGTCCAATGCCTCCATAGCAATAGGAGCAGGCTTATAGGTTTTCGAATCAACTAAACACATTTCTTGTTCAGCACCGATTCGAGTGATATCACTTTCAAACCAATCGTTATCAAGCATATATTCTAATGCTTTGACATCTTTAAGTAAGGACTTGACAAAGCTTTGCATTTGTCTTTCGTCACTTACTAGGGATACTCTTTGTTCGCCCATTTCGTTTTGTTTAGGAAATTAGTGGAGTTAAACACTCCGTTTTAGTAAAAGATTTTTGTTACTTCCCTTCTTATTTAAGTAGCTCACCACAATTACTTCGGTATTTTAAAACGATCTTTTTCCGCTAGATTTCCTCAAAAAATAAATCCTTAGCCCTGCTATTTGTATCCAGTCGGTACAAGCTTTAGCCAATATTGATTTTTTGAGAGAATTTATCAAAAAAGACTTCGGTCTAAAATTCACCCAAATAGTTTTGTCTGACTACTTAATATTTTCTCAAACTCATCTAAAAGATAATTTTAATGTCTAAATATAAAGATTAATTTAAAACAAAAGAATAATTTTGAGGAATTCTAACGTTATAGATATGAAGTTGTTTTAAGAAAGAAATTTGATTATGAAAAAAATACTTTTATTTGCTGTTGTAGCCTTATTACTCGGTGCTTGTAAAAAGGAGGAAATATCTCTTTTTGATATGGTATACCGAAAAGATTTTAGTATTCAAGCTGGCTTATCTACAATAGATAATCATCATTTTAGATTGACAAATATTCCAAGTAATTCAGATACCCTATTTACGGTTCATAGCGTAACACTTGAAGACATTACGTCTATTACTCCAAAGTCTGCTCGATTGACGGCTATTTTTGCGAATGTAGATTATAGTTTTTTGTTTAATGTTTCTGTTCGAATCTTCAAAGATGATCCAGATGTATATCGAGAGATTTTTTATCGGGATAATGTACCTGCTAACACAGGCGATTTCTTAGATCTTATTCCTACACTAGTTGATGTAAAAGAGTATATGAAAGATGAAAAAATTAATATTGATGTTGTCCTGATTCGCCCCCGTACTACTCCTTCTGCTTTTATTGAGACAAGGTTAGATTTTAGTTTTGAAGTGAAGTAGGCTATATTTTTATCCGAATAAACTCCGCATTAGTTACC
>JAHDIP010000020.1 GCA_020630735.1 Saprospiraceae bacterium
TTCGATAGTAGTACCACAGTTGTCAGAAATAGGAGCCGCAGGAATTGTAACAGCTGCTTCGCAAGACCAAGGACTTGCAGCAAGATCTAAATCAGAACAATCAATTGTTGGACCTTGCTTGTCTAATACTTTAATTACTTGAGTATGATTTACGATTTCGCCAGTACACCAGTCTACTAATGTCCAGTTACGTAAAATCTTGTAACTACCTTCACAAACATCAATTACTAAATCTTCGTAAGTAACGTTGATTTCACAGTGCTCAGAACCAGCATCAACATTGATCCCGTGCATACCTGGGTAACCTGTATTAGTAGGGTCTGTATTAGGGTTTGTACAGTTTAAAGCTGGAAGATCGATGTCATCATAGTTTCTAGGGATAACAAGATCACCAATTGTTAAACGATCAAAGTAGATGTATTGATCACAAGAGTTACAGTTTCCAGAATCATCGCAAACTGTCCAAGTTCTTCTGATAACACCGCTGTAGTCGTCATCGCAATCTAAGTTCGTAAACTCATCTACATAAGTACGATCAAGACTGTTATCACAGTTGTCACTTGCAGTTGGGTAACCTGTTAAAGAAGGGTCAGGAAATTCGTTACACCAAATGTGTGCATCAGTACAAGAGATAGAAGGCATTTGCTTATCTTCAATACTAATAGTACCCCAGCAAATGTTACCAGTTGCCCAGTGCTTTACTTTAACTACTAATGTTTGACCGATATAAGCGCCATCTACTACATTTCCTATATCATTGCCATCTGCATCAAATACAGAAACAACAAATGCTTGCACACCGTTAGGAGAACAAGTAGCTGGATTATCTCCATCTTCTAATATCATATCATAAGTTACAGGTGCTTCACAGTTTTGGTTCAGTGAAACCTGAACGTTATCATTACAAGATAAAGAACAATACTGCGCTATCGCACTATTGCTAAATAAGAAAACAAGTAAAAGTGGTAGCAACCTACAACAATGTGAGACTACTAACGAATTCATCCTACTTGTGGGACGATTCAAGGTAAAATTCGTTTTTTTCATGTGCTTTTGAATTTTAATGAGAAAATAAATTTTTGGTTATAAAATGTATCCACCAACACTACTTGAGAAATGAGTATAGCAGTCCAGTCTATCTTAGTGTAAGAACAACTAGAATAGTCTACTAATACTTAGCAGATTCAGTAAATATTGATTAATTAGTTAAGTAAAAAATAGGAACAACCTATTATAGCCTTTACATTGATTTTGCTAGAATGGTAAGTTTTATATTAGCTTGGCTTGTATTAATCTTAGTAGACAATACAAACTAGTATAAAGTTTCAAGCACAGAGCTTTTACCTACAAAGCAAAACTGTTCATGGTATGATTAGAAAAGTTTGAGGGACTGCTCCTAATGTAAGGAGCACAGTTTGAGGAACAAGTTTGTTTTAGTCTGTGGGACGGAAAGAAGTAAATTCAGAAATACTTATTAGGTATTTTCTTTTTTGAGTAGTTTAGTATTAAAAGCAATTTTTAAAGAAAATTTTCTCAAGTTATAAAATGGTAGATTGTCAATTGCTTTTTTATTAGGGTTGTGTAACTACCTTGAGGTTTGTTGTTACATGACAAATATAACATTAATAAGTATATATTTTTGTACCTAAAAAAAGGTAATTTTTACATTAAACAAATAAAGCATGCTTATTTAACTAAAAATGAAGCCAACATTCATAGATATTGTTATCAATTGAGTTTTTATCGTTACACATTCTATCCTTTTTATTTCTTATCAAAACAAAATATAATATTTCTAGTATACCAAACTATTAGAAATATAAAAAGGTGTAACAGATAGTGCTGTTTTTCCGTATCTATTTTTAGCGTGCTAAAAGTATGATTATCAAATAGTAATTTATTTTTTTAGGTAGCATATATCAATAATTTACTATACCTTTGCACCTTCATTTTTTGAAATGCATACCTAAACTACAAAATAGTAACACAAATTCAACTAATTTTTTGAGGCAGAAGATCAAGGAGAAATACAATAAACAGACAATATAAACTGTTGTAATACTTTTTAATTATTTAATACTAAAAACTTGTTAAGCTTTATGAAAAAGCAATTTCTAAAATCAAAATCTGTTTGCAAAGTAACATTCACTTTACCAAAAGAAGCAGTAACTAATGCTACAGATGTAAAACTTGTTGGTGAATTTAATAACTGGAATGTAAATGAGGGAATTGCAATGGAAACAGTTAAAGATGGTTCTTTCAGAAAAATCGTTGAACTTGAAACTGGTCGTGATTACCAATTTCGTTTTTTAGTTGACAATAGTCGTTGGGAAAATGCATGGGATGCTGACTCTTATGTAAACACACCTTATAATGTAGACAACTCTGTTGTTTGCTTATCTAATGGTGCTACAAAAACTGCTACAACTAAAAAAGCTACAACGCTTAAAGTTCCTACTACTAAGAAAACTGTAAAAAAAGCAACGACAAAAAAGCCTGTTGCTAAGAAAACTGTAAAAAAAGTAACTGCGACTAAAAGTCCTGTTGCTAAAAAAACAGCTACAAAGAAAACAACGATGCGCAAGTCTAGTGCAGCTGTAAAAGCTAGTACTAAAACTGGTACCGTAAGAAAAACAACTACTAGAAAAGTAACTGCAACAAAGGATAATTTGAAACAAATCGAAGGTATTGGACCAAAGATTGAAAAATTATTGAACGCTGCCGATATCATGACTTGGGCTGCTCTAGCAAAAACTTCTGTTAAAAAGTTAAAGCAAGTTCTTAGTGATGCTGGTAGCCGTTATAAAATGCACGATCCTACTTCTTGGCCTAAGCAAGCTAAATTAGCTGCTGCTGGACAATGGGATAAGTTAGACAAATTACAAGATCAATTAATGGGAGGAAAGTAATCTTTTCCATTTTAAAGATATAAAAAACGTTTACTCTTCGGAGTAAGCGTTTTTTTTTGTAAGAAACAAACTTTTTTTACAACAAAAATTAAAATGGGTCGTATATGTTTTAATACTAGGAACAAGTATACTCTACTTTTCCTATTAAGTAATGGTTAAACAATAACTTACTGATTTCGTTTATGTTCTTTTGCTACTACTCTTCGTTATTTTTTTCAACGATAGCTAGACTATCCTTTCAAAAAATACCTCGATTAGCAACAAAATTTCTATCCAAAAATCTGGAACTTATTATTCACCCATTACTAATCAATTTTCTTTTAATTTTTAAATTGGAAAAACATGAGTGTTAAAAAGAGATTCTTAAAATCGAAAAGCGTTTGTAAAGTAACTTTCTCTTTACCTAAAGCGGCTGCTAATAAAGCTAAAACTGTAAAAGTTGTTGGTGATTTCAATAACTGGAACAAAAACAAAGGTGTTAAGATGAAAGCGACTGCTAAAGCATTTACAGCTACTGTAGAATTAGAAATGGGTAAAGATTACCAATTCCGCTACTTAATTGATAACAAAGAGTGGGAAAACGATTGGAAAGCAGATGCTTATGCTGCAACTCCTTTTGGTGTTGAAAATTCTGTTGTTAGTTGTATGAATAATATGAACTAAATAACTATTCCCTCCAAAACAAGATTATGCAATCTTGTTTACAAAAAACGGGCTCCGCTATTATAGTGAAGCCCGTTTTTATTTTATTATTCTAAAACATCAACTTCTAAGTGTGTGGAATGTTTTGTAGAATGATATATCTTATGAGTAGCTTTTATAAAATCTTCTTCATCTGCTTCAAAAATATTGGGTACATATTTCTGCGGATTTCGATCTATCAAAGGAAACCACGTACTCTGGATTTGAATCATAATCCGATGCCCTTTTTTGAAGGTGTGTAATACATCTTGCAAAGGCAGGTCAACATCAGTTACTTGATTTGGTATAAACGGTTCTGGATGTTCAAAACTATTTCGAAAACGACCTCTCACAACTTCACTCCTTACCATCTGTTGATAGCCTCCCATTTTGATGTGCTCGGCATTGTGTTCATATTCTGGATGATCGGGCGGATAAACGTCGATTAGTTTTACGACCCAATCAGCATCTGTTCCTGTAGTTGCTACTTTTAGTTTGGCTAAGATTTCTCCGCCTAATGTAACTGCCTCTTCTAATACATCTGTTTGAAAAACTAAGACATCTGGTCGTCGCCCTGCAAAGCGTTGATCGTCTGCCATATATTTCCGAGGTGTAAAAACCGTTTTTATATCTTCAGAATAGGGAACTGGTTTGGCAGGATCACTTAAAAAGTCTGTAAAAGGTTTTCCGTTTTTAGTAATCGGATCAAAAGATAATTTTCCTTTATCGTGTACGACTAGTTTTTTTCGAACCTTTTCTTTAGCAGGCCATTGTTCAAATTTTTTCCATTTTTTCGATCCTGTATCAAACATATAAGCTTCAGGCAAATTCACTTGTCCCTCTCCTTTTAGATGTGCTGTTAAAAAATCAAATTCAATTTCTTTTTGATAAAAACTAGAAATATTATCTCCAAAATAAACACCACTAATCGTTTGTTGTGGTTTATCTCGTCCCCAATCGCCATGTGACCAAGGCCCCATTACGATACTACTTTTATTCGTAGTATTATTTTTTTCTATCGTCTTATAAATCATCAGAGGACCATACAAGTCTTCTGCATCAAACCAACCACCTACAACCATCACTGCATGATTTATATTTTTGAGATGGGGTAAAATACTTCGTTGTTGCCAAAACTCATCGTAATTGGGATGTTCTTTTAACTGTTGCCAAAAGAAGTTATCTTTTCCATAATATTTGTCCCCATTTTTAAGTGGTCCCATATCCATGTAGAATTGATATTGGTCAGGAGTTTTGGGATCGACATATGGATACCAAGCGTCTGTTTCTAGTTTATCTTTTTGATAACCAAAAACTGCTGTTGCTAAAAAATAACTTAGGTAGTAAGCTCCTCGATGATGGAAGTCATCAAAATAAAAATCGGCAATTGGAGCTTGTGGTACAGAGGCTTTGAGATTTGGATGCGCTTCTATTGCGCCTGCTGCTGCATAAAAGCCTGGATAGGAAGTTCCCCACATCCCTACTCTACCATTATGATTAGAAATGTTTTGGAGCAACCAATCTATCGTATCATAAGTATCTGAACTTTCGTCAATATCTTTGTCCGACTTTTTATTTGGTACATGCGGTCGCATGTTATCGTAGCTACCTTCCGACATATATCGTCCTCTAACGTCTTGGTAAACAATAATGTATTTGTCTTCCATGATATCCCAAGACGGTCCTATCTTATCGGGAACTTCTTCGCCATATGGTTTACAACTATAAGGTGTACGTTTCATCAAAATTGGATAGGTTTTCGTTTTATCTTTTGGGCTATAGACGACGGTATGTAGTTTTATCCCATCTCGCATTTCTACTTGATACTCTTTTTTGTTGTAATGCACTTCGACATAACTAATGGAAAGCGGCTCACCAAGTATTACTTCAGCGACTTCCTCTTGCTGTGGTTTCACCAATTCTTTTCCTGAATGACAGGATACTAACATCAATGCTAAAGCTAGCAAAACAATAAGTTTATTTCGATTATACATACTCCTTTATTTTGAGTTGTTTTTTTGAATTATAGTTTAACTAATTTCAATTCTTGTTGAATGCGTTTATCTTGAGTTATGATTTTACACCAATACATTCCACTTGGGAAGTCATTTAGCTTGACACTAAACTTGTGTTCTCCTTCATCCAAACTATTATTATGAATGGTTTGAATTAATGTTCCTGTAGCATTAAAAATTGAAATCGTATAAACTGCTTTTTTCTCTATAGATAAAGCAATTGTTGTTTGTTCGGTAAATGGATTTGGAAAAGATTTGGCTTCTACAACTTTAGTATCAATACTAGACGTTGAGGTCAATTCCTCTAAATTAACCTTATACATTCCTCGACCATACGAAGCTGCCACAAGCATATTTTCTGTTGGATGATAATCTAAATCGGTAATCACAACGTTTGGTAATTCAATTCCAAATAGCTCCCAATTTGCACCTTCGTTTTCAGAATAAAACACACCTACATCCGTTGCTAAATATATTGTATTACTTGATGGTCTTTTTATTAAATCATTGATCGGAATATCTGGTAAATCACCAGATACATCTACCCAATTTGCACCTAAGTCAGTTGTCTTATAAATGTGTCCTGTATTTGTACCAAAACGATAACCTGAGAAAGTAACGTAAGCGGTATTCTCCTCGTCAGGATCAGCCACAACGCTCGTTGCCCATCGTTCAGGTAAAGCTGAAGAAACATTTTCCCAAGTTGTTCCTCCATTTATTGTTACTTGTACTTGCCCATCATCTGTACCAACATAAATAATTTGATCATTAACAGGCGATACACTTATCGTTGTAATCGTTCCATAGGTCAAATTATTTTGAGGTAAATTTTGTGTCAAATCTGGACTGATAGCCGACCACGATAGAGCACGATTAGTCGACTTGTATAAACGATTAGTACCAAAGTATAAAATAGAAGGATTGTTTGGATCTAATACAACCGGTGTATTCCAATTATTTCGATCACCACTATTAATACCATTCAATGCTTCGTTAAATGAAGAGCCTCCATTCGTTGATCTTGCGAAATTCCCATACTGATATTCAGCATAAACATAACTATTATCTGAAGGGTCAACTATTGCTCGAAATCCATCTCCTCCATAAATTTCTGACCAGCCATTATTTGCTCCAAAGAATGTTCTGATGGTGCCATTATCTTGCGTACCTCCATACAATCGTTCAGGTGCCGAATAATCGATTTCGCAGGTATAAAATTGCGTAATAGGTAAATTGTTTAATTTCATTTCCGAAGCACCACCATTTTGACTAAGATACACACCACCATCATTACCTGCTAAAACCATATCAGGGTTGAGAGGGTTTACACAAATTGAATGCTGATCAACATGAACATCAGCAAAAGCAAAATCCCATGAATTTCCTCCATTGGTTGACTTTTGAACTAAAAAACCTGCATGATACAATACATCGGCATCAGTAGGATCTACAAATATTTTTCCGAACCACCACATAGAAGGCACACTATAGAGACTACTTGCATTAACAGGTATCCAATTGGTGCCACCATCTGTCGTTTTGTACAAGCCTTCAATGTGACTTGTGATATCATCTGTATAGATGGCATAAAGTATATTTGGTTCTGATTCCGCAATAGCAATTCCGATCCGTCCAGCAGAAGAAGGTAAGCCATTGGTTAACTCTTGCCAAGTATCACCTCCATCTGTAGATTGATAAATACCTGACGAAGGACCACCATAGGAACGTCTATTCACACGACGAACTCGTTCCCAAGTAGCAGCATAAATAATATTTGGTTGCGTTGGATGAATGGCCAAATCAATAACACCTGTGGAGTCGTTCACCGATAAAACATTTTGCCAAGACAGTCCGCCATCCGTTGTTCTATACACTCCCCTTTCACTATTGTTCTCAAACAAATAGCCCATCGCACCTACAAAACAAGTATTTGGATCAGTTGCATCTATTACAACCTTTCCGACCGAACCAATATTTTCAAGTCCAAGATGAGTCCAAGTATCTCCAGCATCTTCTGATTTGTAGATACCATTTCCGTCATAGGCTAGAGAGCCTCCGCCAGCATTCGCCTCACCTGTACCAACATAAATAACATTTTCATTGGAAGGTGCTATAGCCAAATCTCCTATAGATAAATTTGGTTGGTCATCAAAAATCGCATCCCATGTATTTCCAGAATTGTTTGATCGAAAGATACCTCCAGAAGCTGAACCTACAAAAATAGATTGCGGCGTTCCTGTCGTCATTTCGATATCTGTAACTCGACCACCAACATTTGTAGGACCACAAAATTCCCATTCATCCACATCTCGATTAAGTGCTTGTTGCTCCAATGATTTTTTCTTTCTATAAGTTAAAGCATCAAAGTAGGCTTGATGGTCTATTTTTCCAGAAGGAAAAGCACGTTGTCGATATTGCCAATCATTGGGTATTCGTTCACCTTCTTCAAATTCTATATCTACTTTCTCAGGTTTCTTTTCTTGTTTATTAAAACAAGCATTGGTAGAAACTAGCAGTACTCCTAGAAGCAAAAATAATATTGAAGGAAAGTGCTGAATATTAGGTCGTTTCATATTTTTAATTTTAAGTAATGGTCAAATAATAACTTCCCGATTTGTGGTTGGCACTTTAGAGTTGCAGACCCGACCGCTAGCGGTTCATTTCGTTGAAAAGACTTCCAAAATCTTTTCTGCTTTGCACCACTCCATTCATGTCGAAAAGCCTCGTGATAGCTAGGCTATCCCTATATGCTCTTTGCACCTTGTGCAAGCTAGGCTAATTCCTCGTCTAAACTCAAAATTCCCTAGCCAAAATACGGAACTTATTTTTCGGCCATTACTAAAGCAAAAATGTCTTTCTTTTTTCTTCTGCAAAATAGGGAGTATCTTTGAAGAAATATAATTACACAACCATGCAATACTTAAAACATTTCTTATTACTCGTCTTTTGTTGTTTTGCAATGACTTGCGATACCTCAAAAAAAGTAAGTTCTAGTACTCTTACTGGAAATTTAGAAGAACTAAAAAGCTTAATGATTGGATCTTATTCAAGTATAGAACAATCGAAGCAAGATTCTGATTTTTACGATATCAGTCTACATATGTATCCCATTTGGGAAGAAAAAAGTGCTGATAAATTTTACCTTTATGTAGAACAAGCATTAAGTACTGCACAAGATAAACCTTATCGCCAACGTATATATGAAGTTTCACAAGTTGGCCCCAACAAATTTAAAAGTGAAATTTATAAAATCAAGCAAGAGAGTCAGTATGTTGGAAAATTTAGAACACCAGAAGACTTTAACAAGCTATCTGATAACGACCTAATGATTAGAGAAGGCTGTGCGGTGTTTTTAGAAAAAGTCGGAACAGGCTACAAGGGTGCAACCAACCAAGAAGATTGTATGAGTTCGTTAAGAGGTTCTACTTATGCTACTTCAAAAGTAGAAATTTATCCTAAAAAATTGGTGAGTTGGGATCAAGGATTTGATAAAGACGGAAAACAAGTTTGGGGTGCGACTAAAAGTGGTTATGAATTTGTGCTTCACTCTAAAACTCCTCCTCCTAATATTATTTGTGTTATTCCTCCTCCTCCACCACCTGCCAAAGATGATCGAGGTTTTATCGTAAACGTTGGTGATCAGGTACCAAATATCAAATTCGATTTGATCGATGGAAGGACTACTAGTTTGGACTTATTAAAAGGCAAAGTGGTCATGCTTCAATTTACCGCAAGTTGGTGTAGCGTTTGCCGAAAAGAAATGCCTCATATCGAAAAAGAAATCTGGCAAGTGCATAAGGACAAAGACTTTGTTGTCATCGGAGTAGATAAAGATGAACCGCTTGAAAAGGTAAAAGACTTTATCGCCAAAATGGAAACGACGTACCCAATCTCTCTTGATCCTGAAGCAAAAATATTTAGTCAGTTTGCTGACATCAAAAGCGGCGTTACTCGAAATGTCATTATTGACAAAAACGGTGAGATCGCATTCCTTACTCGACTTTTCGACCCTGTCGAATTTAATGAAATGAAGGCGAAGATAGAGGAACTATTGAAGTAGTTTTTTATTGAGTTAGGCAAAGGAAGAACAACATGAGTCATCCCGAACTTTCTGATCGAAAACTCGGGATGACTCATATTGTTAATTGTTTTACTATCAATTTTCAACGTTGGATTAGTCTATGCTTTTCTATTAAAATTATATTCATTTCTCTTTAGCCATTCCGTTGTTCCGTCAAACTGTACTTCTTTCCGAACGATAAATGTTTCATCACCGATAATATAAATATTCCTAATCGTTGCACTTTTGTGATCATTTCCATCTTTTCCTGAAAACTCTGTAATGATTTGAGTAGTTCCATCAAGCAACTTAGTTCGAGAGATTATTGATTTATTATTTATTTTCGATCGGTCTTTCGATATTCTAATTTTACTTTTGCTATTTGCTTTTGGTTCATTCGGATAGGTGTAATACAAGAGTAATTTTTGGTGTTTCTTTTTCGTTTTTATCTCTAATTGACTCGGCATTGAATAAGGATTACTCGTATTGTAATCGATATAGGTCAATGTTCCGTCCCATTCTCCCATTAAATTTTGTATATCGCTTTTTTCGATAAAACGCTTGTTCGAATCTATACTTGTCTGCGCAATTAGTATAGATGACGAAAATAATACTGCCCAAATAATCAAGTTAATTTTTTTCATTTCCATTGTTGTTTTTTGAAAGATTAATGAGTGAATCGCTATGATGTATAAAGAAATAGACAGCAATTATATCCGAAAGTTGCATCTAAGCGGGGTAGCTCCCTTCAACAAGTCTTATTATCCAAATAAAACTGTTCCGAATAAAGTCTAAAGTATCTTAATTTTGATTAGCTTTGCGGTAATTTTATTAGTATTTCTTCTAATATGTAATTTATAACGAAAACGTTTACTAAGCATGCAAAATAGCCAAGAAGTAGTGTTGGCTTCTCGCTTTACTGACTTTGATATCACCCTTTTTAAGTGGGGCAAACATTATAGATTGTACGAAAAGTTAGGTAGCCATCTGATGGAAATCGACGGTCAAAAAGGAACCTACTTTGCTGTTTGGGCTCCTTCAGCTAAAGAAGTTTCTGTTATTGGTAACTTTAATCAATGGTCAGCAGGTCAGCACAAACTTTTTCCACGATGGGATGCATCTGGTATCTGGGAAGGTTTTATACCTAATATTGGTCAAGGTACGATTTACAAATATGGTATTACATCCTACAACAATCAAAAACTAACGAAAGGAGATCCTTTTGCTTTTTATTGGGAAACGCCTCCTCGTACGGCTTCGATTGTTTGGGATTTGAACTATAAATGGAACGATAATAAATGGCTAAAAAAGCGTAAAGACAATCAAAATAAGCCACAACCCTACTCTATTTACGAAGTTCATTTAGGTTCTTGGAAACGAAAAATATATGATGGCAATCATTCGTTAACTTATAAGGAACATGCGGTAGATTTAGTAAACTATGTTAAGGATTTAGGTTTTTCACATGTTGAGTTGATGCCTATTGCAGAACATCCATACGATCCTTCTTGGGGATATCAAGTGACAGGCTATTATGCTCCTACAAGTCGATTTGGGACACCAGAAGAGTTTATGTTTTTGATGGACGCCTTTCATCAGGCTGATATCGGTGTTATTTTGGATTGGGTGCCTTCGCATTTCCCTTCTGATGCGCATGGCTTGGCTAATTTCGATGGTACACATTTGTATGAACATGCTGACCCTCGCCAAGGTTTTCATCCAGATTGGAAAACGTACATTTATAATTATGGTAAAAATGAAGTGCGTGCTTTCCTCATTTCGAATGCCCTTTTTTGGTTAGATAAATATCATATTGATGGGCTTCGGGTTGATGCGGTGGCTTCGATGCTTTACCTCGATTATTCTAGAGACGAAGGTCAATGGATACCGAATAAATACGGTGGAAATGAAAACCTTGAAGCTATTTCTTTCTTAAAAGAATTTAATGAGACCGTCTACAGCGAATATCCTGATACAGTCACTATTGCAGAGGAGTCAACATCTTGGACTGGTGTTTCAAGACCTACTTATGATGGTGGTTTAGGTTTTGGGCAAAAATGGATGATGGGATGGATGCACGATACTCTCAATTATTTCAAGCGACCACCTATTTATAGACAGTTCCATCAAAACGATATTACCTTTAGTATGATGTATGCTTATTCCGAAAATTTTATGCTACCACTTTCGCATGATGAGGTAGTACACGGAAAAGCTTCTTTAATCAATAAAATGCCAGGTGACGAATGGCAACGCTTTGCCAATTTGCGTCTATTGTATGGCTATATGTTTACGCACCCAGGTTCACATTTACTCTTTATGGGGGGCGAATTTGCCCAAACGAGCGAATGGGGACATGAGCGAGAATTGGACTGGGGCTTGCTTCAATACGACTTTCATAAGGGAATACAGTCTTGGATTCGAGACTTAAACCAAATATGTACGTCTAAACCGAGTATGTTTCACTACAATTTTGATCCAAAAGGCTTCGAATGGGTAGCCTTGAACGATCATAAAAATAGTGTACTTGTATATCTGCGTAAGGGAGAAAACACCCACAAACCACTCTTGGTCGTTTGCAATCTGGCTGCAAAAACTATGGAGGACTACCATATCGGAGTCCCTGCAAAAGGAGAATGGAAAGAAATCTTGAATAGTGATGATAAAAAATATCAGGGTAGTGGTATATTGAATGATAAAAAAATAAAGGCTTCGACAGAACCACTTCATGCTCAAGAATATAGCATTTCAATCAAACTTGCTCCATTGGCAGTCATGATTTTTGAGCCATTAAAATTGGAAAAACCTAAAGGTAACACTACCCGAAAAAAGAAGACGACGACCATTCGTTCAAGAAAACAAAACAAAAATAGTTAGGAATGAGTAAGTAGAATAGTGCATTGATATGCTAGCAGTAATTTTTAAATGTATTATGAAAGAAATTATATATTGCATTTTTTACCATGCGTGTGCTATTGTTTAAATATTTTAGCTATTTTTGTGGGACTTTTGCATAAAAAAAGATTTTTAAATTAATTGATCGGAAATTTTAGTTTACTTCACTACGACCATGCCTAGCCCTTTTGGATTGAAAAAAACAAATTACTATAATTTCTAAAAAAAACAAAATATCAATTAACTATTGATAAACGACTAGTTTTATGAGTATGGAATACGCCAAAAACTTCTATCCAGAAGCAAAATTAACCGGATTTACCTATGTAGACGGAACTATTGCATTTTATAATACAATCAATTTCCTCATCCATAATAAATCAAAAGAAGATATCACGGTCCTAGATTTAGGTTGTGGAAGAGCTGCTTTTTCACATGAATTACACAGTAATGCTCACCGATATAGAGCCGAACTTAGAAATTTTAAAGGAAAGGTAAATAAAGTAATTGGACTTGATGTAGATATCAATGCTAAAGACAACCCTACTATTGATGAATTTCACCTTATAGATGTACATAAACCTTGGCCTGTTGCTGATGAATCAATTGACCTTATTATTTGTGATTATGTTGTAGAACATGTAGACAATGTAGAATTTTTCTTTAATGAAGTACAACGAGTAGTAAAAAAAGGTGGTTGGATATGTATCCGAACTGTAAATTCTAATGGATACATTAGCCTTGCTGCCAAGCTTGTACCAAATAAATATCACTCTAAGGTATTATCAAATGTTCAAGATAATAGAAAGGAAGAAGACGTTTTTCCTACGGTCTATAAGTGTAATACCCGATCTAGACTTCGAAAAACATTACAAGAGATTGGTTTTGATGCGCATGTGTACACACATGAATCGGAGCCTAGTTATTTGTCTTTTTCAAAATTATTCTACTTTATTGGAGTTGCTTACCAAAAGTTAGCACCTGCTTATTTTAAGAATATTTTATTTGCTTTTGGTCAAAAGAAATAATTTAAATGATGTTATAACATAATAAAAAAACGCTCGTCAAATGACGAGCGTTTTTTTTGTAACCATAATTGACACGTTCTTAAACGTATGTATTAGACTTTATGTCAAAATAGTTTTATGAGCTAAAGTCTATTTAATCTTCTACTTTTACAAATTTTTCGGTAAAGTAGACTTTCGATCCAATCCGCACAGAGACGACATACATTCCTTCTGGGAAATGGCTGACATTCATTGTCTTTATGTTCTTGCCTTCAATTAGATTATATTGCGATTGAAATACTTGTCGACCTGTCAAATCAAAAATACTAACCAATACATCTTCTCGTTCCCAATCCGATTCGAACACCATTTGTAAGGTATGTGCTGTTGGATTAGGCATTAAAAATAAACGTTGCTTATCAGGATCAAGTACTACTGATTCTGTTTCATCTTTTCCTAAACCATCGAGAGGACAAAGAGGACCACAGCCATCAAATAGTCCATTAATTAGACCTAAAGCATCAGCTAATTGAGGATCATCATTGGCACTAGCATAAATAGCTTCTCCCATTTTATACAACTCCTGAACACGGTATCCTGCATAAGGATAAAGTATTTCTTTTTGAGAATCATCTAAACAAAAACCTTTGAGAAGATCATCAATATGTAATGCAAAGACGTAACTTTCATTCGTCATGTTTGCATCAAAATGGAATCGATATTTGTTATTCAACTTCATGACAATCAACTGCTGAAATAGGTCTGTTATTTGATATTCTCTTACATTACATCCTTTCCAGCCTGCATAGACATAAGGTTTGCCTGGCAAGATTCGATCAATACATCTCGGTGTTAATTTTTTCGATGATACTTTCAACCGAGCAGTACAACCAGTAGATGAAGTACATCCCATCATTTCTGCAATTAGCTCTGGATTATTGCCCCAATAAGAACTTGAGAAAGCACAAGACTCCATACAAGAGTACTCTACAATTTGTGTATGAGTCGATACATTTCCGCAATCATCAGTCGCAGTCCACATTCGAGTAATCAAACAGGTAGAAGCATTGCAATCGTCAGCTACAATTTCTTGAAAAGTAACGGCTACATTTGTCCCCATACATACATCGAATGCTCTAATTCCAGTAGGTATTGAAGGCATTTCGCAAAAGGCAACTTCATCTTCTGGTAGTGTTCCAATAAAAACAGGTCCTTCATTATCTTCAACATAAACCCGTTGAATGTATTCTTTCTCATTACCACAATCATCAAAGGCTCGCCATACACGTTCTAAGGTCATCATACCGCTATTACAACCATCACCTTCCATTCTTCGCTCTTCATATTCTGGCACTAAGTTACCTTCACAAACATCTCTGAATGTAGGTGTATGAGGTGCAGGTATATTTCCACAGCTTACGGTTATATCAGGCTGTGCATTATAGAAGTATGGTTCGGTATCGTCCGTAACTTTTACATACATAAACAACTCCGTTGTATTACCACAATCGTCTGTTGCTCTCCATGTACATTTATAACGTTGACGATAGCCAGTAGTAGAACAATCGTCTTCTTCAACAACTTCATCAATAAAATTCATACTTACTGTACTACAGTCATCTGTTGCAGCGGCATCATTTACGCCAAACATATTTGGAGCAAGATTTTGACAGGCAACTTCCATTTCATCTCCATTACTCATTCCTACTAATTGAGGATTAGTAAAGTACAATATTGGTGGATTGTTTTCATAATAATAGGTGTGTTGTGCAGTACTACTATTACCACATTTGTCTACTGCAGTCCATGTACGAACAATTGAATAATCTTCACCACAATCTCCAGCAATCGTTTCGGTATTGTAGTATAAGTTTACAGTAGCTCCTGGACAATCCCAAATACCTGGAATCGGAAATTCAGGATCTTCGTATGTACAAGATAGTGTTACATCATCTGGCATAGAAATAAACTCAGGAGGTGTATTATCAACTACTTTTACAAAAATACAAAGCTCATCGGTATTACCACATTCGTCAGTAGCTATCCAACAACATTCCATTATTCGGACATAACCATCCGTATTGCAATTTCCATCTTGTACCGAAACATCTTCGAAAACGACTTGTACAGAACTACAATCGTCTGTTACTGCTACATCT
Organism: Saprospiraceae bacterium; assembly: GCA_020630735.1. Classification (GTDB taxonomy): domain Bacteria; phylum Bacteroidota; class Bacteroidia; order Chitinophagales; family Saprospiraceae; genus JAHDIP01. The sequence goes on from JAHDIP010000020.1 coordinate 15,727, forward strand.
GATTCGTCTATACCTAGATCGGATAATTCTTGACATTCTACTTCTAAAGTACCACCATCTCCTATCGCTATAAGATCAGGATTAACAAACACCAACTCAGGAGCTAATTCTATAGAGGTAATTGTTTGAACAAATGTTGCTGTATTTCCGCAAGCATCTACTGCTAACCATGTTCTTGTTTTTACATAATCATCAGGACAATCGCCATAAACAGTTTGGTCATTATACATTAAATGTAAATTATTAGAACTGCAATCATCTTCTATTTCTGGATAACCAAATTGTGTGTCATTTCCACAAGTTACTGTAATATCTGCTGGTGTATTAACGAATGTTGGTGATTCGGTATCTACTAAATTTAGGATAAAGTAAATGGAAGCCGAATTGCCACAAGCATCTGTTGCCGTCCATGTACATTCCATTTGTAAAATGTAACCATCCGTATTGCAATCTCCTTGACCAATCAAATTATCGTAAAATACTACATCGACAGAGTCGCAATTATCAACCACTGTTACTTCATTTAGCCCCATCGTTATATTTTCAATTTCGGTACAAGTGACGTTAATCACTGCTCCATTACCAAGACCATCTAATAAAGGATGATTAAATTCTAATGTTGGTGCTTCTGTATCTTCTTGCCATGAAAATTCACGCTGACAAGAAGCTGAATTGCCACATGCATCTAGCGCTGTATAAACACGTACTAAAATTTTATTACAACCTTGCATTAGTACTTGTTCTGAAACACTCACATCAATATTATCACAAGCATCAGGAGCAATAGAAACATCGGTATACAATCCAGGAATACCAACTGGCAATCCATTAGCATCTAAAGTAGGATTACAACCAAATACTAGGTCACCTCCTGTACATCCAATAACAGGTGGATCAACATCTATTGTCCAAGTAAAGCTACGTTGGCAAGAAGCAACGTTACCACACTCATCAGTAACAGTATAGGTTCTGTCTAACGTATATGCTCCACAAGAAGCTGTATTTGTAACATCTGATGAGGTAATAGTATAAGAAGCACAATCCGAAATGACAACGACTGCATTATCATTCGCGGGAATGGTTATAGGATTACCATTGGTGTCTAAATCAGGATTGCAACCTAAATCGGTAATAGCATCTCCTTGGCAGGTAATCGTTGGTACTTGTGTATATGCTTTCCAAGTATAAGTGCGAGAACAAGAAGCTGCATTGCCACAAGCATCTGTAACGGTATACGTACGAATTAAGGTATATAAACACCCATCGTTACTTAAGTTATCTTCAGAAGATATAAATGCGCCGCCACATACTTCATCACTAACAGTGACTGCATCAAAATCAATTGGGATGTCTGTTGGTAAATTATTTGCATCTAAATCAGGATTGCACCCATAATCAGTAATCGGATCTCCATTACAAACAATGGTAGGAGGATCAACATCTATTGTCCAAACATAAGTTTTATCGCAAGAATTGGAATTGCCACAAGCATCTGTAATGGTATACGTACGAATCAATGTCGTCTCGCAACCTTCAGTTGTAAGTATATCTGATGAAGTTAAAGTAGCGTTTCCACAATTATCTACTCCTAGTACCACTGCATCTGCATCCGCAGGAATATCAACAGGCAATCCTTCGTCATCAAGCACAGGATTACAACCCAAATTCGTTTCGCCTAAGAAATCTTCTGTATCTTCATCAGTATCGCACGAAATCGTAGGTGCTTCTGTATCTATTGTCCAGATAAATACTCGATCGCAAGTGGCAGTATTGCCACAAAAATCATTGACTGTATACGTTCTAGTTAAAGTGAATCCACAAACACCATCACTAGACGTAACATCTGATGTTTGAATATTGACAGCTCCACAATCATCACTTACAGTAATCGCATCATCGTTAGAAGGTAAATTGGTTGGTAAACCATCCGCATCTAAGGTTGGGTTACAAGCTAAATCTGTAATTGGGTCTCCGTTACAAACTAAAGTCGGAGGATCAACATCTATTGTCCAAATATATGTTTTATCACAAGAATTAGCATTTCCACATTCATCTGTAATTGTGTAGGTACGAATTAATGTTGTCTCACAATCTACAGTACTCACATCATCAGTACTAGTCAAGATTGCTACACTACAATCATCGGCACTTGTTGTTACGATATCATTATCATCTGGAATATCAATAGGATAACCGTCATCATCTAAAATCGGGTTACATCCATAATTTGTTCCATTCAAGAAATCCTCTGTATCATCTTCACAAGTGATCGAAGGAGCAGTAGTATCTGTTGTCCATGTGTAAATTCGATCACAAGAAGCTGTATTACCACAAGCATCTTCAATTGTATAGGTACGTGTAAGCGTCGTCACACAACCAGAAATCGCAGTAACATCACTTGTACTAATAGTAGTAGTACTACAATTATCTGTATTCACACTAAGTGCATCTGTATCTCGTGGCAAGTCGATAGGCAAACCATCTGCATCCAAAACTGGATTGCAGGCAAAATCCATTACATCATCTGTACAAGATATTGTAGGAAGTGTAGCGTCTGCTATTGTAAAAGTCTGTACACAATCAAACGTACTCCCTAAAGCATCCGTAACAGTATAAGTTCTTGTTATTACTAAAGGATCATCAGTACAACCTACACCACCATTATCGACATCATTCGATACAATTTCGAAACTTGTACAGAAATCATTTACGATAATTAAAGTAGTATCTGCAGCAGGTACTTCTGATGCACAAGCTAAATTGGCATCTGTTAGATTAGAACAGTCAACATCCAAAGAGCAACAAGAAGCTGTAACAGTTTCAGAATAAAAACAACCATATGTATCTGTAATAGAAAAAGATACTGTAGCATTATTATCTAAATTTAAATCAATAACGTTTGTTGTAGAAATTTGTGGGGCTCCACTATCTATAGTATAAGTATAAGGTGCAACACCTCCACTAATCGTTACTTCTACATCAACAGTTCCATCAGTATTCATCGCATCGCAATCAGGAACAGCTGTAATATCCATTTGTGCAGAAGCCAGTAAATCTCTAGAACAAGTAAAGGTACATCCGTCACCGTCTGTTACTGTCAAACTATAGGTTCCTGCATCAGAAATTGCACCAGTTGTATTTGAGGTAGTAGCAAAACCATTTGGTCCTTCCCAGTTATAGGTAAACAGATCAGTAGGTGTTGTATTAGAAGGTAAAGCTGTAACTGAAGCGGTAAAGATTGTTGTTTCTTCTGAACAAACAGAATCGTCTCCTAACACATCACAAGCAAAATAATCAGGTAAAGCTGTAAATGGAATATCAACTTCATCTCGCTTGGCATACCACCAAGTATTTATCGTATTTCTATTTCCAAAGTCACTCGTTGTGCCACTAGACCAAGCATGGCAAGAAGGCATACATCCATTCAATTCTGTAGTTGGAGCTAAGGTGTTAGCATCAGAAATCATACTATCGTCATAAAATAAATCAAGTGGACAAGCTCCACCATTACAAGCACTACATGGACAAGGTCGTATCGTTTCTACAAAAAATCCTACATCATTATACTCGGCATCATGCACTGGAAAGTTGTACGTTCCTTGAGAGTAAGAGACTTTTATATTTAAGTTAGAAGCTGGAACAGGATTACCATCTGCATCTTCTCCGTTCCAAGGGATACAAGCCTCATATATATAATCTGGATCAGTAGGATTGGTGCTTATATCTGAATCATCCATTTGGTATGCCAATAAGTATTCGGGTTTTCCATCATTGATAGAATTACCATTGATATCTATTAACACTTCAAACAAACCAGGTTTTGTAGCAGTAACGTTGATACAAAAGTCGCTAGGACCACAGCGTGTAAGCAAATCAAGATTAGACTTAAAGTCTCCAAATTCGCCTGTTGGACAAATACCTTCATCTGGATCATTTAAAAAGACTCTTAGCTCGGCTCTTGATGCAGGGTCTTGTGAAATATCTTCTTCCAATGATTGGCGATCAGTAATAACATCTCCCGTATTCATAGGACCAGTAGTATTAAAAAATACGTTGAATGAACCTGCTCTAAATCCTTCTTCAACAGAGTTACTATCAAAACTAATTTTGGTGACAAAACCTTCTTCTGAGCAAACATAAAAGGCTCCTCTAAAAGCTCTGGCAAATGATCCTGAAGGTGCTTGACCTGCAATGGGGTCATCTCGTTTGATACCTATTCCCCAGTTGTTTGACCATACTCTACCATCTACAGCTACGCCACTGGCATCTTTTACCGTTATGTCAAAATTTTCGACATACAAGCCTTCTTCAGAATCATAATTAGTTTGGTAAAATTCTACATAAAAATCACCAGGAGGAAAAGGACCACATCCAAGGGCTGCAGGATCAAAAATATATGGCGAATAAGTACCATTTGCTATTTCGTTCCAACCTGTATTTCCTGTACTGATATTTGCTGTTGTACTACTTATATTTTGCCAACCTGAACCTGTTGCCCCCGCTTGATCGTTGTCTCCCCAACAAGTAATCGGAGTACCATCTGGTGCAACAATTCGAAATCGAACATCTTCTAAAGGAGAAGACACAAAATTTCGGTTACCATTTGGTTGACTAAAACCCAAACATACCGTTTCAGTAGTAGGATCTTGCATATTAAAGTACAGCCGTGAAGCTGACCCTACATAAGCAAAAGCACCATAGTTGCCCTGTACCACACCACTATTATTAAAAGTAGAACCTGCACCAATATATAAGCCAGCTGCATCATTAGAGTTTGGAGCTAACTGAGGTGTGCCTTCAGCAAATAATAAAATAGGTGTAATCAAAAAAGCAATTAAAAATGCTCTAAAATGAAGGAATGCTTTTCCTTTTTGGATAATTCTGTCTTGGGAGGATTTCATTTTGAATGTGTTTTATTTGAACAAGTAGCTTTTAGTTTTTCATAAAAGCTTTATTATCATTTCAATTTATAACAATACAGTACCCAAAGAGTCAATGAACTCTGGATTCTTTTATTTTTACGTTGAGTATATTAATATCTAGCTTGATGGATAGCAATAATATAAAAATGCTAGTATGGAATGAGATGTGTTGAGTGTAAAGTAATGTTCATAAGAGTCAGTTTTTGGAAAAGTTTAAAAAAAAAGAATTTGGAAAATACTACTTAAAATACTTGGATGTAAATAAACGTCCGAGTAATTATAAGGCGATTAAGTTGCTATGCAAATGTTGCAACAAGGAATATTTTATTAATTTTTCGGTTCAACATGGGATCAAAAAATGTTACAAAATATCCAGCAACTCAATTCGTCCAATAATAGTTCAAAAACAAATTCAAAACAGTCTTTTGAAAATATAATGAGTATAAAACAAGCTATCTGAATAGCCTATTTTTGCTTATTATAGATGATCAAAGATTTTAGTAAAATGTGAGACTCACCAATTGTAACAACAATTGATAAAAAATCTTGCTTTAGAAATGGTGAACGAAAGCAAAATAACTAAAATATTGATCAGAGATAATCTATACTTACCAGTTTTCAGTTTAAGGATTATACCTGGTAGCTATTATTGATTGTCGATAGCTTTAAGTATTTGGAAATCCAAAAACGATTATGGTTTCAGCATGTTGCGGTAGAAATTCGGAAAAGTAATATTCCTTATACAGAAGTGCAGTAGTTTGGTTTGTTCTTTTAATCGGTCTTGGTAATTATTGCAGTAGATTGGGATCTAACTGCTTTCTCTTAATCGGTCTTGGTAATTTTATATCTTAGTTTACAGTATGTTTAGTATAGCAACGCCTTTCTTTTTCAATTTGCTGCCTTTCCCTAAACAATTATATCCACTTATTTGAATATAACATTTTGAGTTATTTTTAAATAAACTCTAAAATAAAAGTAATATATATCTTCGAGGAAACCAAAAAGGAGGATATTTTTAACTTTTTAAAGTTATTTATATATCAAACCAATCTACAATAACATTAAGCTTGTAACAGCTTAATCTACTGGATTTATTATTGACTAACATCGCTTAATAGTTAACTAATCAATCTACATTTAAGCATAAATAAAATTAAAATTTTAGATGTATTCTTTGTCATTTTAATAGTACAGTATGCAACATTAAGCGAATTCTGACAGGTGTTTATTATTCTGATTATAAGGTAAAATCTAGATTCATACGAAAAGCAAAATTGTCTTTAGTTGTAGAGAATTGGTAGGGCCCGTATCGGTAAAAAGTACCAAAGCCAATGCCTACGTAAGCAATGTTAAGATAATTAAGTCGAATGATATTATCTAGTACAATTCCTGCCTCATAATAGCCTTTTTCCATTGTTTTGAAGGCAAGTTCTTGATGCATCAACGGATTTCTAAGAGAACCAAATCCAATGTTTTGATGTATAGATATATCAGGTCTAAACTTTTTAGATTTGAATAAACGGGTTCCAAAATCATGTTTAACAAAAAAATGGACAAACCGATCAGATAAAAATTCGTAACTATCCATTGTTTGAAAGACATTATTAATAATGAGTACTTCAAAATCTCGTCCAAGTCCACTTACCGTATATAATTTTGGAAAAGGCAGCGATTTATCTACCAAAGCTGCTTCGATTAAAAAACTAGTTTCTCCCAATGCCCTTGTCAAAAAAGAATCCTCTATAGAAGCAATCCATTTTTGGTAATTGTACTCCCCTCCTAGCACTTCTTTAAATCCTCTGGTATAACCTACTTGTACAATCGGATATTTGGTACCCTCGGATAATGTGCTACCTAATACTTGCACAAATTGCTCCCCATAAGCAAACCGAAGATTAATACTTCCTTCTGTAAATTGATACTGTTCTGAATCTGCATCTACAACAGAAAAAGCATAAGCATAATTAGGCTGAATCTTTTGCTGGCTCAAGCGTAAACGAGCGTGCGTATATTCCCAGACTTGTCCCATAGCAGCAACAGAAATTTCCTCTATAGCATCCATTCGATTAGCAAAAAATTGTCTACCCACGATGGAGTTATATGTAATAAATTCTGCCAAGCCTGGTTCACGTACATCATTTTTGTAAAGCAGTTGAAGTTGCCACTTTATCCTATCAGGTGAATGAATAGAAAACTCGCCTCCGTACTTCCAAGCTTTATCACCAAAACCATAAGAGACATATCCTCCTGTTGTTAAATACTTAGATAGTTTATCATTTGTATACAAGCCCAAACCCGTTCTAAATTCTTCATAATCGTTTAATTCTAATAATCGATAAAGTGCAAGATCAATCATCCCTATCGGAAAATGTCCAGTAATAAGTGTTTCTGAAAGTTTTAATTTAGTATCAAAATTTTTCCGAATGCCCAAACTATCCACAACTTCATACGTCAATAATTCTTTAGGTGTCAATGGAGCTAAACGGTGTGTCAATAACAAGGAATCATTTCGACTATTCGCATCTTCAGAAATCGTGTAGGCATCGCTCGAAAAATCTTTTTTATTCAACTCTGGATTTAATACGATGTTGCTAATATAACTTTTTCCAGCAACTTTGGTTCCTAAAAATTTATCAGGATAGCGAGCAGCTTCTAATTCAAAATTTAATTGTTGTGGAAACCAATGTTGATCATGAGCGAATGCATATTGCTGTTCTATCTTCATGTTGATATTCGACTTATCATAAGGCTCTGCTACAACATTTTGAATGGCATACTTATTTGTATTGATATAAAGCAATCCTTTTAAACCTTCAAAGTTTTTTCCCTTTTTAGGTTCGTAAGAAATAATAAATACAGTATCTCTATCTTGGTACAATGTGTCTTGAATATTGAAAAAATATTGCTTTGTACTATTTGGACTAATAGGGTTCAAAAACGTTTTATCTATAATCGTAAGATGATCTTGATAAAAACTAAATGGTTGCACATCATTTGCTAAAGCGACAAAAGATGGATCGTTAAAACCTGATACTCGATTATAAATGACTTCTTCTTTGTTATGCTCTGGGTATAGAAAGGAACGATTGGAAACCGACTCCATAATAAACAAGTGAAAATCTTCTGCTCCTGTTGCAAAGCGTTTAATATTATCTAATCTCTTTTGGCGCAGTTTTTTCAAAGCGCCTTTTGGTGCTTCATAAGCCTCTATTGCTGCTCTATTCGGTAGCCAATCAAAAACAACTTTATTGTAGGTTTGGCAAGTATAAGATTGTAATTTATCTGGATTATTTTGATCTCTATTTTCGACTACTTTACGGATAATTCGGTGGGCAGGATTTTCACCAGCAATGACAACTGCTTCTTGAAGTGCAAAGGCCATCAATTTCATTTGGAAAACGAGAGGACTATCATAGTCTGCGGTGGCTACGTTGTAGGAAATTGTTTCGTATCCTACAAAACTTATTTGGAGCACTTCTATTGGTTCTTTTGAATTGATCGTAAAACGACCATCAATATCAGAAAAAACACCTTCACCTTCATCAATCAAAATATTGACAAAAGCTAGAGATTCTTTGCCTTCGCCCAATATTGTTCCCTCAAGCGTATATTGTGCCTTTGTAATTATTGAAAAACAGCAAGCCAAAAAAAGTAGAAGTATTCTATGCATATGAGAATGAGTTATTCTACCCTAAAACGGTCTAAGGCTGCCTGGAATTGTTCCAGATAAAGTCCGACATGATAGCCATCCATTATAGAGTGATTGACTTCGATAGAAATAGGCATTTTCCGACGATTCGCTTGTTCAAATATTTTCCCGAAAACTATTTTGGGAACTGTATCTGCTGTTGTTCCATTTCGTGCATGCTTAATACTTGTAAAAGACGTCCAAGGTATTACGGAATAATGGATTAAATCAAGTGCTTCTTTTTTGCCGTCAAAAACTTTATTACCTTCGTCATCTTTCAATTTTTCTTTCCCAAATTTTATAAAATTATCGAGGTCTTCGTAATAATCAAAATAACAAAAACTCATCGACTTATCATCATGCAATACTGCTGAACCAGGAAAGATTTGATCATAAACAACCAACTTATCGTCTAGTCTACGTATTCGAAACTCAACTATTTGGTTAGCAATATAAACAGAGCAATGCAGATTTGTTAGAAAAAAAGATAGTTGTTTTTGCTTGCAATAAGTGTATAAAGCCGTCACATCTACCTGTGTAGAAATGCTAAAAATAGGATCACTATAATCTTTAAAAAAATGATATGTATCTCTTCTATTCCATTCGTCAATATCTAGAAGTTGGTACGGACTCATTGGCTCTTTTTTAAAATTGGTATGTTTCTCCAGCATCAAGTAATAATAAGTTTTCTCGTTTGTCTTTTTCTTCAAAACATTGTTGAATAAAACGATAAGGTTCACTAGCAGGTTCGTCTGACAAATCGTAAGTACCGTAATGCATAGGTATCATTTTTTTGGCACCCAATTGCTGAAACGCTTCTAGTGCTTCTGATGGACTTGTATGTACATCTTGCATAATGATCGGAGGCTTATAGGCACCAATGCCTATAATTGCAAGATCAATAGAAGGAAAGAGTTCGCCAATTTCCTTAAAGTGTTTACCTGTAGCGCTATCACCACCAAAGTAAATCGTTATATCTTTGGTACGAATAATAAAACTTCCCCACAAGCGTCGATTAAAATCTAGCAAGCCTCTTCTACACCAATGGCGAGAAGGTAAGTAAAAAATCTCTACATTTTTTTTTGTATGATATTGCTGATACCATCCTGCTTCTTGTATCGGATTGCCACCTACCCATTTTTTTATAACATCTGACATTTTCAAGCTAGTAAGTACTTGTGCTTGATTGTATTTGAAAAGTCTGCTGATACTTTTTTTATCACAGTGGTCTCTATGGTCGTGCGAGAGCAATACGTAATCTACATCTTTGAGCTGGCTAATATCAAAAGGTAATTTTACAAAACGTGGAAGAACCGCAAGGTTATAAAAAACAGGATCAGTAATAATGCGAATACCATTGATTTGTATTAAAAAAGCAGCATGTCCTAACCAAACAATAAAATCATCTTTTCGATTAAGGTAGGAAATATCTTGTAAGACTGTAGGTTTCCATTTATCTTGTTTTTTCTCTTTCTTTTGTGGTTTTTCTCCAAAAAATTGCCATTTGAATATTTTACGGAAATCAGGTTTAAAAGCCTTATCTATATACTGAAACTCATTGCCATCAAAAGGATTCCCTTTCCAATCAGGTAAAATCGTTTCTAATTGTTCATTTTTAATAAACTTCATAGTCCAAATGTATTGCTATAATCCTTAAACTATCTTATAGTTTAATTGTTTTGATAAACAAGATTAATTTTAAAAAAGAAATAGTAATTTTGCAATCAAAATCAAATCACTTACAAAAAAAACATTCTATAATGAAAAACACACTCATTGCATTTAGCTTTTTACTTTGTATGGTTTTCACCATCAACCTAAACGCACAAATCAAAACGCCTGCACCTAGTCCTGCTGCTAAAGTAGAACAAACGGTTGGGCTTACAAAAATTACCATCGAATATTCTCGTCCTAGTGTAAAAGATCGTTCAATTTTCGCTGCTGATGGTTTAGTTCCTTATGGCAAACTATGGAGAACAGGAGCCAATGCTTCTACTAAAATTGAATTTAGCGACGACGTAAAAATTGAAGGTAAAGAACTTAAAGCTGGAAAATACGCTTTGTACATGACACCAAATGCCGCAGAATGGAAAATCGTTTTTTACAAAAACACAAGTTTTTGGGGAACACCTGACGAGTATAAGGTAGAAGATGAAGCACTAAGTATCAGTGTAAAACCTCAATCTATTCCAATGAAGTTTGAATCTATGCTTTTTGATGTAAATAACCTTAAAGCTGATCAAGCAGATATTCGGTTACTTTGGGACAAAACAATGGTTTCGTTCAAAGTTGAAGCGGATTCGCAAGATAAAGTTATGAAAGATATTGAGAAAGCAATGGCTGGAACAACTCGTGGCGAATACTATGTTGCTGCTCGCTACTACTACGATAATGATGTCGATCATGACCAAGCTTATGAATGGGTAAAGAAAGCTAATAACATGGAAGAAAAGTATTGGCAATTACGCCTTCAAGCATTAATCGAAGGCAAAATGGCCAAGTACGATGCAGCTATCGCTACTGCTGGAAAATCTACCGCTTTAGCTAAAGAAGCAGGCAATGATGGCTATGTAAAAATGAATACAGAATCTATTGCTGAATGGACAAAAATGAAGGCTGGTGGAACTGGTAATGGTGGCAAAATCATCAAAAAGAAAAAACTAAAGACACTTAAAAAGGAGTCTAAAATGTAGTAGTTTTTTTCTAAAAAATAACCTTACTAATTAAAAAAAGCCATTTCGATGTTTCGAAATGGCTTTTTTTGTCTTTCTTTTTTTATATTTGAAAACATTTTATTGAATGATATTTTATATATACGAAAAACAATGGTCAAATAATAACTTCCGCATCTATGGCTGAATCTTCTAAGGTTATATTTCGTTAAAAAGCCTCGTGATAGCTGGGTTATCACTACGTTTTTTGCCTAATCTAACTTTAGAATAATCTACCCAAGATGACCGACTTATTTTTCGTCCGTTACTCAAATACAGGTGAGTATATATTTTTTCCGCCCTTCTTACAAAGATTAATACTAAGCTACTTCTACTTTTTAGGATTTTATGTCAAACCATTTTATGAGATAAAGTCTATTCAATCAATTGTTTCATCAAAAAATAAATTATGAAGTTTTTTACATCGTTTTTATTATTACTATTAGGCATAAGCAACTTTTCTTATGCACAGTATTGTACCCCTACAACTGATTGCAGCTATGGAGATGGTATCGTCCTTTTTGAAGTTGGTACATTCTCTAATACCTCTGCATGCGAAGCTGATGGAGTAGCTGGCTTTGGAGATTTCACTACACTAACTGGTTTAGATTTAGGGCAAGGAGTTACCTATGCAGTTATCTTACAATCTGGCTATACTGCTCAACAAATTTCGATTTGGATTGATAGTGATAACGATATGGCATTTGACTCAACAGAATTGATATTAGCAGATGAACCTGTCGGTACAGATGTAGCAAATGCATTTATCACAATACCGCCAAGTTTGGCTTTAGGAAATTACAGAATGCGAGTACAATCAAATTATAATGCCATTAGTAGTGATGATGCTTGCGCCTTGGGTACTTATGGTGAAACGGAAGATTATACATTGAATGTAGTTGCTCCTCCATCCTGTTTACCTGTAAGTGATGTTATCATCAATGGTAATACTTCTTCGACTTTAGATGTTAATTGGACAGAAAATGGTACTGCCAGTACTTGGGATATTGAGTATGGTGAAACTGGTTTTGTACCTACTGGTACGCCTTCTGCTGGCTACGACGATATTGCCCCCCCTTTTACGATCACTGGACTTAACCCTGTGACAAGTTATGATGTTTATGTTCGTGCTGATTGTGGAATGGATAATAGTAGTAATGCATCTACTTGGATAGGACCTTTCTCTAGTACGACTACTTGTGCAACTTATCCTACTCCTTATTTAGAAACCTTCACTGATGATCCTCCAAACTGTTGGACAGAAGCAAATGCTGGAGATCCTACAACTGGACCTGATCAATTTGGAGATGCGGCTTGGTTTTCAGATGACTTTGGTAATCAAGGAGCAAGCGATGCTATAAAAATAAACTTATATAATGTTGATGATAATGATTGGCTTATTTCTCCATTTATCGATTTAAGTACTGGTGGACCTTACCAAGTAGATTTCGATTTTTCAATAACAGACTTCGCCAATACCAATCCTGGTATTTTAGGTTCTGATGATGAAGTACATTTTTTAATTAGTACAGATAGTGGCATTACTTGGTCAACTCTTCAAAAATGGACATCTGCTGATATGGTTGATCCAGCTGGGATAAAAATTATTCACGACCTTACTCCTTATGATGGGATGGTTGTAACTTTTGCATTTTGGGGTACTGAAGGAATCGTAGATGATCCTGAAGATAATGATATCTTTATTGATAATTTTGCTGTTCGAACACCTCCTACTTGTATCGAAATTGCGGCACTTGCAGCATCGTCTATTACAGATAGTAGTGCCGCTATTAGCTGGGACGAAAATGGCTCTGCTACTACTTGGGATATCGAATTTGATACCACTGGTTTTGCACCAACAGGAATGCCTACGATGGGATACAATGATGTAAGTAATCCTACTACTATTACAGGTTTACAACCTGTAACAAGCTATGATGTATATGTACGTGCCGATTGTGGAATGGACAATAGTGATGTAGCGATTTGGATTGGGCCTTTTACCTTTACGACGGAATGCGCAGCATATGTTGCTCCATATGTCGATGACTTCACGATTGATCCGGCATTGTGTTGGTCGGAAGCTACCGATGGAGATCTTCCTAGTGGCCCTATGGGCTTTGGAGCTAGTGCTTGGTTTGCAGATGGTTTTGGAAATGTAGGTTTAGAAGGTTCACAAAGAATAAATCTTTATCAATCTGGAAATAACGACTGGTTGATCTCTCCTATCATAACACTTACTTCTGGAAGTAATTTTACTGCCGAATTTGATTTTGCAATTACTGCTTATGCAACCACAGATTCAACCGTACTTGGATCAGATGATGTGGTCTATTTTTTAATTAGTGATGATAATGGAACAACATGGACAACGCTTCATTCTTGGACTGCTGCTGACGATGTCGTTGACCCAACTGGCGAACACTATACATTTGATCTTACTACTTACGATGGCATGAATGTAACCTTTGCATTTTTAGGATCAGATGGTTTAGTTGATGATACTGAAGACAATGATATCTTTGTGGATAATTTTGAGGTAAGATTGGAGTATATACCTATTGACAATTCTGTTGCATTTACAGGTATTAGTTGTAATGGCGCCAACGATGCTTCTATCGACCTTACAGTTACAGGAGGTACACCGCCTTATATGTTTGACTGGAACGATGACTCACTAGATGGTATTGAAGATCCTACTGGCTTAGGATCAGGAGAATACTCCTGTACAATTACTGATGCGACTGATAGTATAACCGTTGTTTCTGATTTCAGTATCATAGAACCAGATGTACTTAGCTCTTCTACCTTTAGTATAGACGAAACAATAGAAGGTATGTCGGATGGTAGAATTGACCTAACCGTTGAAGGTGGTACTCCTCCTTATACGTATAGTTGGGATAATGGCGAAACAACAGAAGATATTGAAAATTTAGAACCAGGTACCTACTGTGCTGTTATCACCGATGCTAATGGTTGTATAAACGAAACTTGTGCAGATGTGTTGGCAGGTACGACTTCTATATCAAACCTAAGCGACCTTACTGCATTTAGTCTTTTCCCTAATCCTGTGGTTAATGATTTAGAACTGAGTTTACGTTTTTCAAATCAAAAAGACATCAGCATTCAAGTAAGTAATACATTAGGACAGATAATCTATCAAAGTGCTTCAGTAAATACTACTAGTATTGATGAACAAATCAATCTGAGCACCTTCCCTACAGGTATTTATTTTGTTACAATAAAATCTTTGAACGATCATTCACAACTAACAAGACGTATTGTAAAACAATAATATATTTACCGCTATTTGGTTTAAGGATCATCATTACTAGCTATCTGCTAATTATCAATAGCTCTTAGTGTTTGGCAATCTGAAAACCACTTTGAATTTTGTTTGATAAGAGATTTTTTCGAATACAATTACAAAAAAAAGCCATTTTGAAATCTTCCAAAGTGGCTTTTTTTTATTACATTTAAGCTACAAATACGAACTTCACCCTTATACAACTTATTTGCGTATAGCAAATATTATCTGTCTTCAATACCAAATAGAAAATAACCAATGAAAACATTTTTTGCCCTCCTCCTTATTGGTGGTTGTTGTTCCGTATTAGTAGGTCAATCAATTCATCATTCCAATATTGAGCAGCTTCAAACATCTATTGAAGCAGCATCTGACAAGGAGAAAAAACTTGAACTACTACTCCAGCAAGCTCAACTTTACTATTTTCAAATGGATTTTGACGAACAATCTGCCACACTAGAAAAAGCACTAGAGCTAGCCGAATCGCTTGGTAATCCTTCTATAAAGATTAAAACATATTTAAAGTTAGGTGCTGAACGCTGGGAAGACCCCCTTATACTAAAACAAAGAAAAGAGATTACAGATTTAGCATTTAAAGCCGTCTACCAAATAGAAGACACCGATCTTCTTACGCAAGTAATGGATAATAAAGCCGCTCTCCTCGAAAAAGACGAAGAAAAGTATGAAGGCTATTTAAGGTCTTTACGACTTAAAGAAAATGCTAAGCTTTCTAATATTCGTATTGCTCAATCTTTTTACCATTTAGGAAAGTTGGGAAGTTTAATGAATAAAAGAGATTCGAGTTTACAGTTTCTAACGGATGCATTATCTCTTTTGAGACAAGAAAAAGAAGACAAAGAAGCTTATCTACTTACTGGAAAAATCTATAGAGAAATCGCTGGCCATTATAATTACTTAAAGTATGAAAAAGACAACGTTCAGCTCTATGCCGACTCCTCCTTATTCGTTTTTTCTACCATTAAAAGTCTTCCTGACGAAAATCAAACAAGAATTCTTTTAGCAGAATATCTTACTAATTACGATCACTATACGGAAGCGCTAGATCAACTCAATAAAGTGATTGCCAATAGCAATAAATATGTAAGTGGAGAAACCTTCGATATGATGGGGTTGCTCTCTTATTATAATAAAAACTACGACGAGTCTGTATCTTATTACAAAAAAGCACTTGACAGACATCTATCTATCGACAATGGATTTAGTAAAGCAATATCGGAAGCTTCTATAGCTTTTGTCTATGGTCAAACGAAAGAATTTGAAAAGGCACTTCCTTTTATAAATAGTGCCGTAGCATATGCTGAAGAAAATAAAAACGATGAATTACTAGCAAACGTCTATTATGCAAAAGCAAAATTACTGCATGATCTAGAGCAATATAAAGAGTCTATCCAATATCGAAAAAAAGTAATCGCCCTTCACAATAAGTCTAAAAAAACATCCAATGCTTCAGAGCAAATCTTATCCTTGGCAACTTCTTATATTGGAACTGGTCAATTAGATTCTGCTAAAGTTTACAATGACATAGGGCATGATTTCTTCAAACAAATCAACGAGGTAGGTCCTCTTTCTCTAGCGTATAAAAACTACTATAACCTCTATAAAAAATCAGGAGATTTTGAAAAAGCTTTAGAAAATTTAGAAATATACCTTGCTTATAAAGATAGCCTTAAAAGAAAAGACCTACAAAAACGATTAAATGAAGAAAGGGTAAATTTAAAAGTAGTTGAAGCAAAGGAATCGGTTAATGAGGCTGAAAAACTAAAAGCAGAAGCAGAATATGAAGCAGCCTTATTTGCGGCTCGAAGTCGCTCTTATTTTAGGTGGGGGATACTTCTTTTTTCGTTTCTGCTAATTGGTGCTTACCTCTTTTTTCAACTCCGCAAAACAAAAAACAAAATTGAATCTCAAAACCAACAGCTCAAACAACTCAATGCTACAAAAGATAAATTCTTCGGTATTATTGCGCACGACATTCGCAGCCCAATAGTTGCCCTTGATGGTGTAGGTGAACAAATGGATTATTACCTCAAGAATAATCAAACAGATAAACTCGAACGCTTGGCTTCTAGAGTGGATTCTACCGCAAAAAAACTAGGAGGACTACTCGACAATTTATTGAGCTGGGCATTATTACAACAAGGTGTTATTCCTTATGATCCAAAATCTTTAAATGTAAAAAAAGTCGGAAAAGATATTTTTGAAATGTTCCAGCATAATGCCGAAACAAAAAATATCACCTTAGTTGATCAAATTAACGAAGATACATTTGTACATGCAGATGAATCTGCATTGAATACAATATTGAGAAATTTGGTAAGTAATGCAATCAAATTCACCCCCAATAATGGAACAGTCACTTTAAGTACAGAAACAAAAGATAATAAGGTATTTATCAATATAAATGATACAGGAACAGGTATTGCAGCTGAAAAAATTCCTTCTCTTTTTTCTTTAGAAAAGAAAAGTAAAAAAGGTACTGCTGGAGAAAAAGGTACTGGCTTAGGATTGACTTTAGTAAAAGAATTAACAGAATTAAACAAAGGTTCGATTACCATAAAAAGTGTTTTACAAAAAGGATCAAACTTTAAAGTTAGCCTGCCTATGATGGCACAGGAATCCATGTTTAAATAAAAACATACTTGATAGTCAATACTTAAACGTTGCTTTGAACCATTTCGTTCAGCTTATTTTTTTTCAGTAATAAGCTGACGATTCCTTCATTTTTACTACGCATTTTATACAGAAACCAAAATGGTTTTCGGATTGCCAAACGATTAAAACTACTAAAAATCAAAGGATAGCTAACAATGATGATCCGAATACTGGGATAGTACCACTAGTAAAAGCGATTCTAATGGTTTTAATCAAAAAGCAACTTACTGATGGTAGAATCCAAAGCAGTTTTAAACACTCAAAATAATGACTATTTTTGCTTAGTAAGTTCCAGTATAGTCTAGTATTTTTTTTAGTAGAAAAACAAATATGACACATGAAAATTTCTTCAATTTTTATCTTCTTTTTATTCATTACAACTATAAATGGACAAAGTGTTATTTTATTAGAACAAGACACAATCTCAGAAATACATGAAAGTCTTTCTTTTGATTTTGCTCTTCCATTGTATTTTAAGAACAATACTAATGATTCAATAGCAATCAATTGGAGGAGAGAATTTGTAAAAAATTGTCCCCCAGAGTGGTATATAGCTACAGCTGATCCACTTCTTAGTTACGTATATTGGATTAATGAATCTCCTACCCCAATACCTATTCTTCCTGATGGTTCTTCTTATAGTATTGCCCAACTTTTTTATCCCAATAAAATCGCTGGTTGTTGTGATGTCAAAATGATTTTTTATGTAGACGGAGAGCCAAACAACCCTATAGATACGGGTTACTACCATATAGAAATTAATGCTACTGGTTGTTATATTACCTCTAGCACAGAAGAAATCGAAGAAGTAATTCATCTTTATCCAAATCCTAGTTCAGACATTATAAATATTGAAAACAATAGCGCTTTAGGGTCAATTACACTTTATGATTTAAAGGGTAATACTTATTTTAAGCGTACACTTTCAGTTCCCAACAAGATTGATATTTCTAGCTTTCCAAGAGGTATATATATTTGTAAAATTAAAACTAAACAAGGTCACTACTTAACAGCAAAAATATTAAAACAATGAGAGCCTTAAAATTGGTTTTAGTTCTCAACTAAAAAAACTGTTTTTATCCATTAATATAATAAAAAATAATAGAGCCAATTATAGAACTAGCCAATCCTAATAGAAAGTCAATTATACGTTCTGTCCATTTATCTTTTCTTGATTTTTTAATTGAATTTTTAAGACGGTTCTTACTACTTCCTCGATAGGCATATTCACGGAAGAAATAATTGTAGATAATTGTTTTTGCTCATCGTTTTTTTGTTTTTCTGAAGATAATCCAATACTATAGCAATAATCCCCATTATGATACCGCCTATCGATGGGATCAATATAATTAGGTCTTCCATTGTTTTATTTTTTCTTTAGATTAGCTTCATACAAGGCAATCCAATCGTCTACAGTCATCTTTTGCATTAACTCTGCGATAAGCTCGTAAGGTATTTCTTCCATTTTTTTGAAACGGATACAGCTTTTTCCCATGTCCAACTTTCGTTTACAATGCTTTGGATATTCGTTGACAAACCACTCTAACAAATCAGGCTTGGCATAAATGCCCATATGATATAGTGCGATGAAATTTTTCTGTGAAGCAATATTCACAAATGGAAGTGGGTCGGAAGGTTTGCAATGATAGCCATCAGGATATTTGCTATGAGGTACTACATAACCAACCATTTTATAAATCATCTGTTCTTTAAATCCTTTAGGGATATTTTTCTTAATAACAGAACGTAATTTGTTGAAATACTTTTGGCGTTCTTCAGGTACGGCTGCTAAATATTCTTTAACCGTTGAAGCTTCTAAATTCATAATTTTATTTTTTTTATTCATTGCTTATTAACGAGTAAAAAACAAGTCCGACATCTGTAGCTGCGAAAATTATTATTTAGTCGTTACTTAATCCTCTTTTTAAAGCTAATGCTTTATCACGCATTTGTTTTAATACTTTTATCGAACGTTCCCGTTCTTTTCGAATCAATTTTTTATCGCAATTATTGAGCAAGTGGTCGATGTTTCTCGATTTTGCATTAAGTGAATATTTAAACACTTCGACCATTTCTTCAAAGGAAACAGTCTTCCAACTAGATTTAAACTCTTTTGATTCTACTACTTTCGGACAATATACATTTTTAACAATAATGGTATCTCTTTTTTCCGAATTTGATTGTGGCAT
Organism: Saprospiraceae bacterium; assembly: GCA_020630735.1. Taxonomy (GTDB): domain Bacteria; phylum Bacteroidota; class Bacteroidia; order Chitinophagales; family Saprospiraceae; genus JAHDIP01. The sequence goes on from JAHDIP010000020.1 coordinate 35,217, forward strand.
TTCCATTTGAGCAGCCATATTCGTATAGCTCTGCGGAGCTAAATCGTCAACTTTATAAGTAGTATCTATTTGAATATAACAATCAGGACCAAAGTCGGCTAGTTCTTCATCTTTTTCAATTGGAGTGGGTACATGTATTGTTTCCACTTCGATATTATAATCCGTCTCGAAGAGAATATTTTTACGGATATTTTCTAAATTGGTAACTGAGTTTCTGATCAATTTATTAAAGTCCTCTAGCTTATCAATAACAGGAATATTGTCATCTTCACAATGTTCTAACATAGAAACTGAAATTTCTTTTTTGACAATAATAAGTTCGTCCATATTTTGAGCATAGTAGGTTAGCTCTCGTTCAAGTCGAGCTTTATTCTCTCCCTCTATCAAACCTGATAAGCCAAAAATATTATCGAAGAATTCGACAATGGAATCACCTACTTGAGCATTTGCCTGAATACTAAACATAAAACATAAGGAGATAAGGAATAGTCTAATCATAACTTCTTAATTTAAAAAATAGATAGATACTAAACACTAAAAAAATAATTGGTGCGAAGAGCAAATAAAAATCTACTTGAAAATTTTGATGTACAAGCAATTGATTTATAATATCTCTCCGTAGATAAAGCAACATCATAGCAATAAGAAAAAGGCCTATTGAAAAAATAAAACCAACCGTTTTAGCAATTCCTTTCAATCTAGGAGCAATATCTTTTTTGTCAACATTAAGTGTATCACCATTAATATAGCCGAGTAAATATTCATTTGTTTTTCCAGTAACAATTCTTTCTGTTTCATCAGTAACTAATCCAAGTAAGTGACGCTGTTTTGTTTTTTTCAGATTAGCCTTAAGAATAGTTAATTGTTTGGTAGCATCTTTATCCTCTTTTGATCTCGCTTCTTTGATCAAGAGGTCTATTGCTTTTTCAGTCTCCGCATTTTCTATTAGCTCTATGGCTTTCATATTGGTTTTTATGATTTCTATACAAGATACAACTTTTTATATTTCTTCGCTTTTTTAATCTCTAAATATACTTTGTAAAAGTAAGCTTACTACAATCACAATGACGCAACCGATCATATTTAACCAAAGATAAGCGATCTCGATATAGCCATACATGTTGAGTGCAAAGATGATGAGGACGATCAGTTCACCAATAAGTGCTGCGATAAATACTGCTTTAGATTTTACATTTTTGAAGAAAAAAGCGACTGCAAAAATGCCTAAAATCGCACCATAAAATAGAGAACCAACAATGTTTACTGCTTGAATTAGATTTTCAAATAAATCTGCTGTTGAGGCAAAGACGAGCGCTATTAAGCCCCACATTACCGTAAAGCCTTTGGAGGCATTTAAATAATGTCTATCATCTTTATCCGTCACTAATGAACGGCGATAAATATCTACAACAGTCGTCGTCGCTAAGGCATTCAACTCAGAAGCCGTCGAAGACATCGCAGCCGAAAATATAACGGCCAACAAAAGTCCCACTAATCCGACAGGTAAATAATTGACAACAAAATTGATAAAGACATAATCAGCGTCTTTTACTTTGGCAGAAGGAGCTGCTTTTAAAATCAATTCTTTGGCTTCTTTACGAAGGGCTTTATTTTCTTCATTTAAGGTTTTTACTTTTGATTGAGCCGTTGCGATGATGGCTTCATCTTCCTTTTGTAGTGCAGTAATAAGTGTATTAATCGCTTCTTGTTTTTCTTCAAATAAAGCATCGTGTTTCGTCTCTAATGCTTTGTACTCATTTGCGGCACTCGTTTCATATATTTTTTGGACGTTCGCATTGTTGAAATGCAAAGGTGGTTTGGTAAATTGGAAAAACATAAACACCATAATCCCTACAAACAAAATCAAAAACTGCATCGGCACTTTAAAAATACCGTTAAAGAGTAAACCTAATCGACTTTCGGTTAAAGACTTTCCTGATAAGTAACGTTGTACTTGTGATTGATCCGTTCCAAAATAAGAAAGAAATAAAAAGACGCCTCCTAGCATTCCCGACCAAAAATTATAACGGTTGGATAAATCAAATTCAAAGTCAACGACATTGAGTTTTCCCATTTTCCCTGCTACCCCAACAGCATCATTGAAACTTACATTTGCTGGCATCTTATTCATCAAAATGATAGCAGCAATCACCATTCCCGAAAGGATCACAATCATCTGTTGTTTTTGGGTGACACTAACTGCTTTTGTTCCTCCTGCGACGGTGTAAAAAATAACGAGTACGCCAATAATTAAAACCGTCCATAATAATTCCCATTCGAGTATGGTAGACAAAATAATGGCTGGTGCATAAATAGTCAAACCTGCTGCTAAACCACGTTGTATCAAAAAGAGAATAGCTGTTAGTGTTCTGGTTTTACGGTCGAAACGACCTTCTAAATATTCGTAAGCGGTATATACTTTGAGTCGATAATAAATGGGCAATACAAAGACGGCTAAAATTACCATCGCTACTGGAAGCCCGAAGTAAAATTGTGCAAAGCGCATTCCATCTTCAAAGGCTTGCCCTGGTGTTGATAAGAAGGTAATCGCACTTGCCTGTGTGGCCATAATAGACAAACCTATGGTCCACCATTTCAAATCTCGATCACCGAGTAAGTAACTTTCTACGGTATTTACTTTTCGTGTTTTCCAAACGCCATATAAAACGATAAAGGCTAAAGTTCCGACGAGTACAATCCAATCTAAAGGGTTCATATAGTTTTCTTATAGGGCTTAGGAATAGGCTTGTGTAAAAAAATAAAATGCAGTAATTAGTAAAGCATGGAAGACCAATACAAAAGCGTATAGTTGATTCCAAGTACTAAAGATTGGGGGTGCTTCTTCTTTATAGTCTGTTTTTTCTATTTCCATTTTAACTTTTATTTTCATTTTCATTAAAAAGTTCCTACGGCGTCCCCTTCCCTATCGAAATGAGGTTAGTAAAAATTCGGTAAGCACCAGGTACGCCAGCAGGTAATTCTCTAAACCAAGAATAGCCCGTGTAGATGTAATGTCCTTTGCCGTATTTTGCAACGAGTAAGCCACCGTCTTTTGGCGTTTCGTTTGGATCATTAGATGACAAAATAGCTTCAAATTTTTCATCCCATTCATTCGGAAAATATAAGCCCCGTTCTTGTACCCAACCTTCAAAATCTTTGCTGGTAATTTTATTTGGAAAATTTAGAACAGGATGATCTGGTTTCAAGAAACGTACTTCCGCTTCTTCAACTGTTACTCGATCTCTAGAAACGGTTAAAGGATAAGGAGCAAGGTCTTTTGTTTTTAATCGGTGAGCCGTATTATACTGTACGATCATAGTGCCACCATTTTCGACATACGTCATCAATTCTGGTTGCATAAACTTGATGCGCTCCAAGGTATTATACGCTCGAATGCCGACAATAACGGCATCAAACTGTTTCATATTTTCTGCATTAACGGCTCGACCTTCTAGCTGGGTAACTTCGTAACCAATGCTTTCTAGGTTAGTCGGAATTTCATCTCCTGCGCCCATGATGTAGCCAATTTTTTCTCCCTCTTTTTTCAAGTCCACTCGCACCACTTTTGCGGTTGAAGGCATCATTACTGTTTGAGTAGGAATGTGGTCGTATTCGATTAAAACTAACGCTTTATCATAGACTTTACCATCTAAAGAAACAGATGCAGCAAGTTCTCCCTCACTTTGATTTTTTGATGGAAAAACGTCAAAGGTGAATTGCTTTTCTTCTCCTTTTAGTGCTAAATCAAAATCAACAGAAGCAGGTTCTACTCTCCAGCCTTTCGGGTGTTTCAACGCTAACGTTCCTGACAACTCATCTTTTCCTGCTTTCAATAACACGTTTACTTTTTTGGAGGCATCATCTGCAAAAACATAGACCTTATTATCGATGTTTGCAAAGATAGGAGGCATCACTTCAAATGGTCGATAGACTTCGCCATCTACAGGATCATTTTTTTTGTAAACGACATCGACTGGATAATCTATTGATGTTCCATTGATGCTTAACGTAAAAATTGTTTTTAATACTCTAGGCGTTTCGGGTAAACCCCTCTTCGTTTGTTCCTTCACCGTATACATTCCTAAACTCGCTTTTTCATTGAGCCAATAGGGATTTGTAAAATCCGTTTTTTGAGGAATCATTATTTTTTTAGACCAGGCATAAGCTTGGTTATTTTCCATCACCATGTTCAACATAGAATCTTCTCTTGTAGGTAAGTAGATCACTTTTTCTAAATTTATATTTGCCTCAGAACGATTAATTGCTTCGATACTTAATTCAACTGATTGACCTGGTGTCGCAGAGTAATCATCTGCCACTGCTTCAAGGTATAAACCTAAAGCTGCTTTAATTACTTTTTCTATTTCTGCTTGTTTGATTTGTTTCCAATGTCCGTTCGGTAAAGCCTTTATTAGTTTATATGCTTCTAGTAACATCGGTACAGAGCTAGCTGGATTTTCGTGGCGAAAATTTTGGTCAACAGCTCCTAATATTTTCCCAATAGGTTCGCCTCCTTTTACTCTTGTCCAAGTCGTGTTGATGCCATCAAAAATATCTTCTTTATTCTTTGGCATTTCGCCTTTTAGCAATTGCAAATATTCCATTTGAGAACCACGCTTACCCGTCGAACCAAAGCCCTGACATTTGTGCATTGATCTACTCTCTGCTGCAATCTCATTATTTGATTTTCCTTTCAATGGATAATAAACACCTACATCTACACTCATCATTCTCGATTTATCTGCTTCGTCAAATTTTTCACGACTACCATAAAACCACCATGAAGTATTAAAAAACAATCGCTGAGGTGTCCACGCATCTACATAACGGAGTTGTTCAGGGAAAACCGTTTCATCTCCAACTTTATCAAAAATTTCGTAGGATAGTTTTGCAGAAGCCGTATGATGTCCGTGTGTTTTTCGACCTGTATCATGCGAGAAGCGATTGATAATGACATCTGGTTTAAATTTTCGAATTGCCCAAATAGCATCTGAGACGACTTTATCTTTTTCCCAAATCTCTAAGGTCTCTTCTGGATTTTTGGAATACCCAAAATCATTCGCTCTAGTAAACAATTGAGAACCTCCGTCTACACTTCTAGCCATTAGCAATTCTTGGGTTCGTATTACACCAAGTAATTCTCTAATTTCTGGACCAATCAAATTTTGACCACCATCGCCACGTGTGAGCGACAAGTAAGCCGTATTCATTCGTAACTCATTCGATAAATAAGCGATCAATCGTGTATTCTCATCATCAGGGTGAGCTGCTACATAAAGAGCAGAACCTAAAACATTGAGTTTTTTGATGGCATCATGTATTTCGGCTGAGGTCCATTTGTCAGGAGCTTGTGCATTGGTGGGGACTAAAAAGAAACATAAATACAGTAATGTAATTGCGTAAGTTATTGTTCTCATGGTAAATTTTATTTTAAAGGTCGAAAATAGTAATTTTATACACTACTTTTGAACTTGTTAAAATATATTTTAGTAAGTTGTTAAAAAATAAACATAAATCGTATGAATAAACAAATTTTAATCTTCACCGTATTTGTACTTATCCTTTTTGCTTGCAGAAAAGAGGAGAAAGTTCCCATAGGAGATGTGGACTGTTCAATGATTACTTACTCGGGAACAATTAGTCAATTATTTGACAGCCATTGTAATACTTCTGGTTGCCACAACGCAGGTTCTGACGACGGAGACTTTACCACTTATGACCTTGTAAAACCTTGGGCAGATAATGGAGAGATTGCAAAAGAAACATTAGATAAACAAACCATGCCTGAAGATGGACCACTCACAAGTGAACAATTAGGTCAATTGCAATGCTGGCTAGATGATGGCGCTCCAAATAACTAACCTTAAACATGTTTAAAGAATATACAAATTACGACGCTCTTGGTCTCGCCGAGTTGATCCGAAAAAAAGAAGTTAGTGCTTCGGAAGTACTAGCAGCAGCTTTGCATAAAGTAGCCGAACTAAATCCTTCTTTAAATGCTGTTATTCACCAATTCGGAGATCGGGCAAAAAAACAAATTGAAACTGGATTACCCGATGGACCATTCACAGGCGTTCCATTTTTGCTGAAAGATTTAACGGCAGTTTTTGAAGGCGAACGTATGACGATGGGTTCTAGAGGAATCAACTGGATTCCTACTTATGATTCGGTGCATGTCGAACGCATAAAAGCAAGTGGTGCAACTATATTCGGAAAAACCAATACCCCAGAATTAGGATTAATTGTAACCACCGAACCTCTAGCACACGGTCCAACACATAATCCGCACAAGCAAGGTTACAGCACAGGAGGTTCTTCTGGTGGAAGTGCTTGTGCCGTAGCGTCGAGGATGGTTCCTATGGCAGGAGGTGGCGACGGTGGTGGCTCTATACGTTTTCCATCTGCTTGGTGTGGTGTGTTTGGATTGAAACCTTCTAGAGGTCTTAATCCTTTACAACCTGATTATAGCGAAGGCTGGAGCGGTGCTATTGCTGATCATGTTTTGACACGTACAGTTAGAGATAGTGCTGCCATGTTAGACCAAACTGCAGGCTATGCAAGTGGTGGTCCTTATCGAGTTGACAAAGATGAACGAGGGTATTTTAATGCCTCACAAAAAGATCCCAAACCTTTACGCATTGGCTTATCCCAAAATCCACTGGTTGATGGAACTGATCTCCACCCTGAAGTGATTGCTTCTTTAGAAAAAACAGTAAAGAGATTACAAGATTTAGGCCATATTGTTGAAGCAGCAGAACCTGAAATTGATACCAATCGATTTTGGAAAGACTTTATACAGGTCGTTGCATGTCATACAACACATGCTTATGATAAACTCAAAGAAAAATTTGGAAATGAGGCTGTGGCAAAGCTAGAACTGAGTACTAAAAACAGTGCTATTTTAGGTCGTGCAGTACGTGCTGATCAATTCATCGAAGCCTTAGATGGATGGCGACTAGCGCAAATGGCAATGGGAAAATATTTGACAAAATATGATTTAATGCTTTGTCCAACTGTACCTATCCCCGCTCTAAAACACGGTGTATTACCTCCCTCCTCTTTCGAAAAACGATTATTAAAAGTGAATCAACTCACCTCTATTTTTGGAAGTGCAAAATTGGCTTGGAAATCAAGTCTTTTGGAACAAATGGTAAAACCTCTATTAAGCAAAATGTGTTTTACTATTTTAGGAAACGTTACTGGTCTGCCTTGTATGTCTGTTCCCTTAGACTTATCTTCTGAAGGATTACCTATTGGTATGCAGTTTGTTGGTAGAATGGGTGATGAAGTAACTTTATTTAGCTTAGCTGCTCAGTTGGAAAGAAGTGGATTCTTCACTTGTTCAAAAAAATAAAAATGGATATAATAACAGCAGATATTTGGGATGAGTTTACAGATGAACTTACCTTATTAAATCTTGATCTAAAAAATTATGGAGCGAAAACATCTTTTAGTGGAGAAGTAATCACCTTAAAACTTTTTGAAGATAATTCCTTTGTCCGAAAAACACTCGCCCAAAATGGACACGGAAAAGTACTGGTGATAGATGGTGGTGGTTCTAAACGCTGTGCATTGATTGGCGATAATATAGCCAAACTAGCTATCGACAATGAATGGGAAGGCCTCATCGTTTATGGTTGCATTAGAGACTCTAAAGTGATCAACGAAATGCCGATTGCCATTAAAGCTATTGGTACTTGTCCTGCAAAAAGCATAAAACGAGATGTCGGCTTGCTAGGAGAAGAGTTGATTATTGAAGGCACAAAAATCACACAAGGTCAATATTTGTATGCAGATGAAGATGGTGTTTTATTGGCAAATAGAAAACTAGTTTAATAATGGACGAATAAAGAAAAGCATAGCGTATATCTTCAAAGTACGCACCTTGTTATATAATTAAACCAACAGAATACGCCCAAATAATCTTAAAAAGATGTTTCTGCTATCAGACAAGAGCTTTTTCTAGGCTCAATACTTTATGATCTCCTCATTATTACGTATCATTACGTCAATATTGTTAGAAGTGAATTCATAATAATTTATTTTTCTTAATAGATCCTAATGCACCCAAAATTCCCTCCACCCTGGCAACTCACAGGAACTGGTTACATGCTTTTGTACTGGTTCAAGAAAGACTTTGTTCGAGCACAAGGAAACATTCCAGCTTTTTTATCAGAAAAATTCAAAGGTGGTTTAGGGGCTGTAATGTTGGTGAATTATCATCAGTCAAATTGTGGCCCCTATGACGAACTTCTCTTCATTCCCGGCAAGTTTTTATGGCAAGGAAAAACCCTCAACTCTATCACAAAAATATACGTATCAAGCCAGGCCAGCATTGATGGAGGACGTGAAAATTGGGCTATTCCGAAAGAAAAGGCAGCTTTTGAGTTTGGGACAGATGATAGCGTACGTGTTCACCATCCTGATGGGACTCAAATTTTCAGTGCAGATTTTACACCTTGGGGACCTTCTTTACCAGTGAACACAAAATTGTTGCCCTTTCCTCTTGTTCAAAAAAGATCAGAGCAAATCGTTTATACCAATTTCTTTGGGAAAGGATGGGGGAAATTATGTAAAGTAAGGTCTGTTACAGTTAATAACCGTTTCTTTCCAGATATTTCATCGACAAAGCCCCTTATTGCTTTGAAAATTGATCCATTTAAGATCACTTTTCCGATTCCTTCGATACAGAAAGAATCATGAAATTGCTGCTTAAGGTGTCCAGAGTAATTCTGCCTCTTTTTTGGGTAATTGGAGTAGTCTTTCTATCCGTATAAACAAAGTTTAAAATTAATTAGGGTCTTGTTATTTTTCTCAAAAGATCCTTCTTTGTCGGTAATCATCGTCTTCCTAACCAACCTAAAATACGAGAATTGCGCAAGCGATATTCTCCATTTTCTCTAGTCATAGAGATAAGGAGTCGAGAGCGGAGACTACAGTTTTGTTGAACAATTTCGATGGCATTGTCTTTTACATCTGAGATAATAGCAACGTGACCAAAAGGGTTATCATCCGTTCGACCAAACACCAAAATATCATGAACTCTTGGTCGAGTTACTGAACCATTTTTATACTGATGCAAACCTCGATCACGATTGTAAGCGCTGTCGTATAAACCAGGTTGAAAAAAGTCGATAGCATGTCCCCAAGGATTGGGTAACTTATGATTGAAGACTTGATGGTAATAGCGTTTTACAAATTCTACGCATTGCCATTTCAGACCGTAGCAATAACCATCGGTTGCATAGTGGCGACCATCGGTATGTTCGACATTGCCATTGTAAAGTACCATGACCTCGTTGAAGTCATCAATGATTTCACCGACAGCAGGTAATTTAATTTTTGCTTCTTCTATCTTTTTATAGTCGCTAAGTTGTTCCTTTGTCATTCCACCCATCGAATCCTGTTGCTCTGAACATCCGATAATACAAAAAATCAAACTTAAATAAATACACTTCCTCAACATCTATACTTCGCTTTAAATTCGTCAACAATTTTTAATAAATTTTCGGGCACTCTCGAACGGATTTCCCCTTCCATTTCTTTGGGTACTCCTCCATAAAACGGTTCTGCGATTGCTCCTGCGATTGAAGCAATCGTATCACTATCGCCTCCTATCGAAATGGCTTTGCGAATCGCTTCTTCAAAAGAAGTACTTTCTAAAAAAGCAATAATCGATTCAGGTACTGAGCCTTGACAACTTACATCAAATTTATAAATTGGTCGAATTTCGTCTATCGTTCTACTTAGATCATAATCAAAAATAGATTCGATGTATTGCTTGATGCTAGCTTTGGAATGTCCTGATCGAACCATAAAAACAGCAATGGCCACTGCTTGTGCTCCTTTTATTCCTTCTGGATGATTGTGCGTTACTTCTGCGCTTCTCTTAGCTTCTTTGAACACTTCATCTAAGGTTTTACCAACATAAGCAACTGGACTTGCTCGCATTGCTGAACCATTTCCCCAGCTATTATAAGGTTCAGGATTTTCCTCATACATCCATTCTTTAAATCGCCCACCAAAACCACAATCTGGGTATAGTTGAGCGTATTCCTGAATTGTCTTTGTATAATCTTTTTTGTTCAATAAACAATCAGCTACAGCTATCGTCAATAAGCTATCATCTGTAAATCTTGACTCTTCACAAAACAGAGGAAAGTCAATGGATTTAACATTATCTCTCTCAAATACAGAACCGATAACATCACCTACAATTGCTCCTAACATATTTGATTTTTATCTTATATTTCTAAAACGGCTACAATATACGGCGATGTCTTGTAGAAAGTTAATTTTAGGAGAAGTTTGTATGAGAATGGAAAATTCTATGAAGTGAGAGTTGGAAAAGGGAAACGGGATTATTTAGTATTAATTGGGATCAATAAATTTTAAATAAAATCATTTGACCAGTAAAGCAGACTATTTCGGTCAATGACCGATTAATATTCTAGTGGAGTTGCAAACTTCACTAAGCACTTTTTTAGAAATATTGCTTGCTGTAGTCTCTGACTACAGTATCGTATAAGTCGGTCCCCAACCGAACCATGTTAATTTCTCAACCTTAGTCAAAAAAGGAATCCCGAACCTTCAAACTGAAAATTCGGGATCACTTTATTTTTTAGTCATTTTAAAAATTAACAAGTCTTTTATAAATGAGCTACTTTTATCACTTGCAGATAATCATCCGATTGAAATTTGCAG
>JAHDIP010000245.1 GCA_020630735.1 Saprospiraceae bacterium
ATATAAAATTTGTTTCTTTTAGATAAGAAGTATGTTTAAAATCCACATATTGTTCCAAAGATAATAAGTGTTTGTTAATACAACGAAAAAAAACACATATAAGTTTCCTATAAAAAATAAATAAATCTTACCTTTAATTTCTTTCTAATTAAAACCTTGATGATGAATTTCCCAAAAGCTATTTTCATTCTACTACTCTTTCCTTTTTTATTGCAGGCTCAAGACTTATCCTACGGTTTGCAAGTAAATGATTTAGCACTTCATCCGATGCAGCCAATTGCTAAACCCAATTATTTGGAAGCGATAATTGACCCATCCTTTGGGACAACGATTCGTCGTATTTCAGATACAGGTACAGGCAATATAATTGTTCCTATGTTTAGCACTATTCAGGCATGGAATGCAGATGAGTCTTTAATGATTTTATATGACCAAAGCCAGGGTGAACATCAACTATTGGACGGAATGACTTATCAATTTATCAGATATTTAGACGATTTCACTCCAGTAGATATTGAACAAATATTTTGGGACTTTAATGAACCAAACTTTACCAAGTGGCACTTATATTTTGACACTTCAAAGTGATCAATTTTATCATACAGAACAATTTATTAAACTTTAAATAGCCTTATGTTTTTACAACGCCTCTTACACTTAAGCTGCTTCTTACTCTTTTTTAGTGCTTCGCTTTTCAGCCAATGCTGGAATTTAGTTTGGGAAGATGAATTTAATGGGACTAGTCTTGACCTCAGCAATTGGGAATACCAAGTTGGTGGAGGTGGTTGGGGCAATAGTGAGTTGCAGTATTATACCGATGGTGATAATGTAACCGTCTCGAATGGTAGTCTAAAAATCACCGCTGAGGAAGATAGTGCAAATCAATATCCGAATAACGCTTATACTTCTAGCAGAATTAGAACTCGCTACCAAGGCGATTGGCGATATGGAAAAATGGAAGCAAGCATTAAGCTACCTATTGGTCAAGGAATTTGGCCAGCCTTTTGGATGATGCCTAGCGAAAGTGTCTACGGTACTTGGCCTGCTAGTGGCGAAATAGACATTATGGAATATTTGGGTCACCAGCCAAGTACGACTTATGCTACTTGCCATTATGGAAACGCTTGGAATGACAAAGGCAGTTCTGGGTCTTCTACCAATATCTCTCCAAGCATTTTTAATGACGACTTTCATACCTTTTCGATAGAATGGGAACCGACACAAATTCGTTGGTATCTGGATGGTACTCAATTTCATGAAACGAATGATACCGATCCTGATTTCTCCACTTATAATTGGCCTTTTGATCAAGAGTTTCATTTTATTTTAAATGTTGCTGTTGGTGGACAATGGCCAGGTTCGCCAGATGCTTCTACTGTTTTTCCGCAAACGATGGAAGTAGATTGGGTTCGTACATACCAGCTTTTGCCTGACGTAGAATTAGTTGGTCCTGAAATTGTAGAATCGACAAGTACAGGTACAATATATAGTCTTCCGAATATTGTAGGTGCTTCTTATAATTGGTCTGTTCCTACTTCGGCTACTATTGTAAGCGGGCAAAATACGAATCAAATCACTGTAGATTGGGGCAGTACGAGTGGAACTATTAGCGCCGATATGACGACTAGTTGTGGAACAGAAAACTATTCGATTGCAGTAGAAGTTTCGCCTAATCTTTGGCTCAATTATAATTTTGAAAACGGCATGAGCTATTGGAATAATAATCAAGCCAATGGTGCAACTGCTAATTTTGATTTAGTTAGCACTGAAGTACAAGAAGGGACTACTTCTGCTTGTGTAACGACACTAACCTTAGCTGCCAATCGCTGGGATATTCAACTCGGGCGATCATTAGAATTGCTTGCAAACGAAGAGTATACACTTATCTTTTGGGCGAAAGCTGATGCAGCAGGAAAAGATATAGACATCGCTTTTATCAATGCTAGTACTTATGCTTGGTATGCTGGAACCAATATTCCTCTTACGGATACTTGGATGGAATACAGCTATACCTTCACTGCTCCTGCCTCTGCCAATTCTTTGTTCAATATCGACTTAGGTGATGAGCTTGGCACATTTTGTTTTGATGACTTTTTGTTTGCTCGAACGAGTGTGCTTAATGCTTGTGATCAACCTCTTTCCACTCCTACATCCAGAGTGATTAGTGGCAATGTAGTTGAATTAGATTGGGATGCAGTTGCTGAAGCAGACAAATACAAAGTACGTTATCGACCCGTCGGCGGTACTTGGACGGAAGTAAATGCGCCTGTCAATAATCGTTTTTTAAATGGCTTAACTCCTTTGACAACTTATGAGTACGGCATCAAAACAGTTTGTGAATTTGCTTCTTCTACTTGGACGAGTACGGAGACTTTTACAACCTTTGATGATGTTTGTGATTATCCAAATTCTAGTGTTAGCATTAATGATGCAACTACAGCTACTTTAAGTTGGGCAGGCTTTGCGAATGTGACGAAATACAAAATTAAGTACAAAGCAAAAGTCGTTGGAGCAGTTTGGACAGAAGAAATTTTCACAGGTACAAGCAAAATTCTTTCAGGCTTAATGAGTGGTACAAATTACAAATACAAACTTAAAACAAAGTGTACTAATGGTTGGACAAATTGGTCGCCTAAGGTTGATTTTTCGATGCCTAGTTCTAGATACATGATACAAAACGAAGCAATTCGTGTTTTTCCTAATCCTACAACAGAACACTTAAATATTGCGCTCAACATAAACAATTCACAAAAGGTTGCTTTTAGCATTTACAATTCCTTAGGAACATTAATGCAGACCTATATAACATTTGGTCAACTAACGACTATCAATACTCAAGATTTGCCTTCTGGTGTCTATTTTTTACACATCAAAATGGAAAACAAAAAATGGGTAAAATCTTTTATCAAACAGTAAGCATTAGAATTAATGTAAAATCGTTTTGTAGTATATTGAAATAGTTTCCGAATTGCTAAACGTTTAAAGCTACTAAAAATCAAGCGATAGCAAACAATGATGATCAGATAACTAAATACGGGCAGATATAAAAACTATCTTGCAAATTAAGAGAGGTATCCTTAGGATACCTCTCTTGTTTTATAAAGCAGATCTATTTCCCTCCTGTTTACTTCAGTGCTATAAAGGCAGAAAACTTATAAAACTCATCTGCGGAAGCTCCAACATCTTTATATAAATTTTTACCTGCTGCAAAACGAAGAAAATGCCCGTTGCCAATATTCACTTTTGCATAACCTCCCATCCATTGGTATATACTATGTGATTCGCCTTCGGTGATTCTGGTTAGCACAAATTGTTCGTAGTAGGCTCCTACTGAAAACTTACTATTTATTTTCACACCTGGGACGATCCAGTTTAATAAGAAGTCTTTCGTAACATCTCCGCCTTTTCGAGCAGCAGTATAATGTGCAGCATAGAATTCGAACTCAAAACGCTTGTCGTTATATAGCAAAAATATACTTGGTACAAATCCTTCTGCTAATAACGTCTGATTACCTCCCGAAAGGAATTTACCACTAGTAATCCCCAAAGAAGGGTTTATAAATAATTTGTTCTCTAAAGTCTTAAAACCCAAACCAACTCCTGTTTCTAACCAAAGGTCATTTCCTTGGTCAAGTGTACCGAAAGAAGGATTTGTCCAAAACACGGTATAGAATGTTAGATCTAATTTTGGGCGAAGACCGATATGACCTAAAAACACAGGATGAAAACCTGCTACTGAATTATGAATAATATGCAGTGCTGCACCTGATGATAATTTTTCTTTTTCGACCATTTCTTTTGTATCATCTACAGGTTCTTCCTCAATTTTATCCTTCATGACTTCCTCTACCATCTCTTTATTTAATTCTGAAGTTGCTGTGGCTTCTTTCGTTTCTATTACGACCTTTTCTGCAATGACTCTTATTTCTTTTACCTCTACTATTTCTTTTGTAGATTCCACTGCTCCTGGTGCATTCGTAGTTTCGTTTTTTTCTTCTGTTAATTCCAGTTCAGTTTTTTCTGAGGCTGTTTCTTCTATTGCTACTTTTGTATTGTTATCTGCAATATTTTCTTCAACTACTTCTTTCAATTCTTCTACAACGGGAATGGTTATCGTATCTACGACTGTCTGTGCACTTTGTGCATTCATTAAATTACTAGAAAGTATGATAACTAAAATAAGTACGATTAAATTTTTGATTTGTCTCATTTTGATTTGTTTTATAGAAGAGAAAAATTCATCTTCTGTTATTGTAAATAATTTATTTTTATAAAAATTTTACGCTCTTTTTTGAAAAGTCGGTATAAGCGATTGATTAAAAACTGGTTTTCGTTTTTCTAAAAATGCTGCCACACCTTCTATTTTTTCAGGACTCTCAAAGCTTTCTCTAAAGCCTTGTTTTTCTATTTCCAATCCATCGTTAATATTTTCTCCGTCAACTGCATTGATTACTTTTTTGCAGATAGAAATAGCTATAGGAGATTTTGTAAACATCAACTCTAAAACTTCGTGAGCTGCTTCAAACATTTCTGTTTTGGTTTTAAAAATTCGGTTGACTAAGCCTATTTCCTTTGCTTCGACTGCCCCTACTATTTTCCCGCTGTAGATTAATTCTTTCGCCTTTCCTGCACCTACAAATCTTAATAACCGGACACAGCCTCCAAAACCAGGGATCAAACCAAGACTTACTTCGGGTTGACCAAAAGCAGCTTGCTGACTAGCATAAATAAAATCACAAGCCATTGCCATTTCGCAACCACCTCCTAATGCATAACCATTTACACAAGCAATTATAGGAATGGGTAGTGCTTCGAAAAGGGTAGTTACTTCTTGTCCTAATTTTCCGAAGTTCTCCCCTTCTCTCGGATTCATTTGACTCATTTCTTTGATGTCTGCACCTGCAATGAAGGCTTTATCGCCAGCGCCTGTCAAAATCATTCCTTTAATATCAAACTCATTTTTTTCACGAATTGTCTTGAGCAGGATTTTCATTTCTGTTAAAACTTTGATCGAAAGGGCATTAAGTTTTCTTGGTCGATTAATAGTAACAGTAAGAATTGCGCCTTCTTGATTGATGTTTATTGTTTCAAAATTCATAATGGTATTTTTTTAAAATTTGGAATAAAGTATCTCTATTGAAGTAGATTAAATGCACTAAATCTTTTTTACATTAGTCATAAGGCTAATGCTTCTTGCGTTTTTCTTGGTATTCGCCTCAAGCCGGCTAGGCTTTTCATTTTTTCACCTGCCTACAGGCAGGCAGGTTGTCAAAAAAGGCACGGAATAATCCAGTGGATGATTCGTAAAAAAAAACGCTAGAAAAGATAAACTCCGGACTCTTTAATTCCTCGAATCAAGCCTTCGCTTTAGTATCTTTCCGGGCATCCGCCACCACTTTTAACGATTTAGTTTTGATGCAATAATTCTACAGCCGAAGTGATGACACTTCAGGTAGTAATTTTAGTTTGTAGCGTAGGATTGAGTACCTACTCAGTAATGTTTTCTAGAAAAATTAAGAGTCCCATATTGCTCCATAGGCAGGAATGCCTCGACTTTCTAAACCTTCAACAACTTGCCAAGTCAGTTTTTTATTCGAGATGCAGATCACGGCTTCTGCACCGAATTCTTTGTAAGCCTTATAGGCTAATTTTACCATGTCTGGTTTTCCGTAGACATTTGTATCCCAAATAATTGGATCTTTTTGAACAGCTAAAATTTCATCTACTAAGCCATCACCATATGTTTTTCTAGGTGTTCGAGTTGCCCATACTAATCGGGATGGTGTATCTTGAGAAAGTAAATGTGGTAGACAAGGGCCAATGCCAGAGCCAGTCGCAACCCAAACAACTTTCTTAAATAGTTTATCAATATTTCCGACACCTGCTGTTGGAATTCCTTTTACCCAAACATGTGAAGGCATATCGTCAATAAAATCTCCAGTCCAATCTCCTGCTCTTGAAATTGTCAATCGAAATCCATCTTTGCCTGGTGCAGGTACATTAGCAAACGAATGCCATTCTCTCCAAGGACTCCGACTAAGTGCCGTAGAAGATCCTGCAAAAGGTGTTACACCATAATCAAAATTAGCTAGTGCCACATGTGAAGAAGGTCGTTCTATTTTTACAGGTACTTTTTTCAATCTTGTCCAAGGTAAAATGATACTAATGGTGATCACACAAAGCACCCAAAATTCTGGTGAACTAAAGAGTACCGTACTTAATGCTACTCCTACTTGCTGACTTTGAATAAACAAAATGGTTTGCACCCAAAACAAGATAAGCGAAGTCCATCCACCAAAGCGATGTACTAACTCAAAATTATTATGATAGCGTTCTCTCACTTTTGGTAGCGCCATCATTATCATAAAAACAAAAATTCCGAGTAAGGCAAAGGTCACAGCTAATAAGGCAGTAGAAACTCCTCCCAAGCCATTATAATAATGATAGATCAAGGAAGCTACAAAAATACTATACCAAATTGTTCCTGCTGTAGCACCTCCACTATGCAATCCTCCAAAATGATAAACCTTTCCTAATGTCCAACGAATAGATAGTGGCAAAGAAAGAGGAACACTTGTAGCTAATTTAAACAATAAGTTGACGACATACTGTTGTCGAATTAAAATGGCGATTGCAAAATTGACTAAGACTGCAGTTGAAATATTTGCTAAAGCGATTCCAGTGCTTGTCCACCATTGAGCATTGATCAATCCATTGCCTAAGACAATTATATTCACCAACATAAGCAAGGCAAAGAGTCGATTGTAATGTTGTAGAATTGGTCGTTTCCAAATCCTTTTCCAAAAAGCTTGTTCGGGAGGTAATTCGATGTCCTTATAATTGAGTTTGTTATTAGGACTATCTTTTAGTTCACTCTTTTTTTTTTCGTTGTTTTCTTTTGCGATCTTCAATAGCTTTCGTTTATCAATTTTACCTCTAGGCGTTGTTGGAAAGCTATTCAATCCAATAACCATACTTGGAACTGCATAATAGGGTAACACTTCGGCTACTTTGTTTTCACCTAATTCGACATCTACATTCTTTGGCATTACAAAAGAGACTAAATTTCGATCATCTAATTTTAAAGTTACTGCTCTTTTACAATTAGGAAGTTCTTCTAAAATGCCAGATACAGAATCTAGTTCAACTCTAAATCCTCTCACCTTCACTTGGTCGTCTACTCTACCTAAATGTTCCAATTGTCCTTCGGATGTCCAGCGACCTAAGTCTCTCGTATTAAACATCATCTCACCATTATCTAAAAAAGGATCTAATGCATATCGTTCGTTTGTTAATTTTTCGTTTCCGATATAGCCTGCTGACACACAATATCCACCAGCCCACATCGTACCTACTTCACCAATTGCACAAGGTTTCATATCTTTATCAAGAATATAAACCGTGTTATTAGGCGTAGGTGTTCCTATTGTTATATGTTCCAAATTTGGTAGACATAATTGCATGGTATTGACAATAGTTGTTTCGGTAGGTCCACAAGAATTATAAAAATTGCAAAACGATGACCAGGTATTTGCTAGTGGAATTGGACAAGGTTCTCCTGCAACGGCAACTTGTCTTACATGTCTACATTGGTCGGCATCTATAGCACTCAGAACGGACGGGGTTGCAATGATAACATCGGCATCTCTAGCTGCTGTTGTAAAGTCTTTTCCTCTAATAATTAATGTTCCGCCATGTGCAAGACAGGTCAAAATTTCCCATGCTGCCATATCAAAAGCGATGTTTAATAATTGACTTACTTTGTCGCCTCGCTGAATTCCCATATTCCCTGGCTCAGTTAGTAAAATATTACAGACGTTTCGATGTGTTACTTGCACACCATTAGGCATACCCGTTGTGCCTGATGTAAATAAGAGGAAACAAAGATCCTTTCCACTAACAGCATCTGAAGATTGAAAAGAATTGATTACTTCATCAGACTCTATTTCTTCGTTCATAATTTCATCTATTGAAATGTAAACATGATTTTTTCCAATTGGAACAACCATTTCAAATTCAGAAAGTGTTAGTACTACTTTTATGGATGCTATACTGATCACATGATTAAGCTGCGCCTCTTTACTAATTCTGGCATCTTGGGGAACGTAAGCTGCTCCAACTTTTAGGGTAGCTAAAATACCGACCAACATAGGGATCGATCGCTGAACAAAAAGTCCTACATTATCTCCATGTTTCACTCCTTGTTGTTGAAGCAACAAGGCTAGTTTATTGGCTTGATAATTTAAAGTTCCATAGGTAATTCGTTCACCTAAATGTTCAGCTGCGATTCCTCTTGGGTTGGCAAGTGCTTGTTCTTCAATTGCTTGATGAATACATTCGTATGGCAGAGGGACTGTTTCCCCTTTTCCAAATAATTGGAAGTAGTTTTGATCTTCTATTGACAAATGCTGAATGGTATCTTTCGCAAAATAATTCTGTGAAGAATCTGAACGACTTGTTCCTAATTGTTTACGAAGTCGTTTTCCATTCTTTTTTTTCCTTTTTTTTATTCGCTGAGTTTTATTTTTCCTAGAACTAGCTATTGAGCTTTGGTTATTTTTTATCCGCATAATTTTATTTTTTTTGGTTAATAAAGTTTATAATAAAGTAGTCTCTACGCTTGTCAATTGACGTAGTGATTAGAGTATATACCAAGTACTGAAAGCCTAGTACACTTTACAGATTTAGTATTAGTTAAGTAGTACGAGCAATTAATCGGGTATTTTATGGTTATCTTTTTCCGTTATTTTTCCTTAAAAAATAAATCCGTAGCTCGGCTATTTGTATCCTATCGGTACAAGCTTAAGCCAATATTGATTTTTCAAAAAAAACTATCAAAAAAATCTTACCGCTAAAATTGCACGCTTTATTAACTCGTACTACTTAAAGATTATTTTTTGGAAAAATATTTTTGTTTATGGCATTATTTGATGGTGATTAAAACAACTGTTTTAACTATTCGCTGTT
>JAHDIP010000021.1:0-44310 GCA_020630735.1 Saprospiraceae bacterium
AAAATCATTCAAAGAAATCGGTTTTACAGGTAAAAACATCGAACCGATTTTGGCTAAAAACGAATTAGCTTTAGCAGCTTTTCAGAAGTATAAAAAAAACAGAAAAAATGGATTGATCGCTATGGGTATACCTCTGGCTGCGGGTGTTACCATTTTTATTATAGATGTTGTCGAATCGGAAAAAAGAAAAAATTCCTGTTCTTTCTTGTGTGGACCAATTGAAGGAGTAGCAGCTTTGTTTGGAGCAGGAATAGTAGGCTTTGTCATCAACCTTCCTTTTAAATACGTAGCTAATGATCACCTGAAAAAGAGTGTAGCTCACTATAATGGCGAAAAAACTGGAGTATTGCCTTCCGAATACCAAAAGCCAACTTTTCAGATTGGTACAAGTAAATATGATCTTGGTTTATCGTTTGCTGTAATTTTTTAATGAGAATAGATTTTATCTGAAAAAATTGTATTCTTGTGGAACAAAACCAAAACAATAAAACGTTGTTATAATCTATATGAATACAATTGCATCATCGAAGATTAATGACCAATCTCCCATCCTTTTATTTGATGGGGTATGTAATTTATGTAATGGATTCATTCAATTTATCATCAAACGGGATAAAGAGGCTGTTTTTCGGTTTGCTTCTCTTCAATCATCTGTAGGGCAAACTTTATTAAAAGACTACCATTTACCCACCGATTCAGTTGATACTGTTGTACTAATTGAAGATCGAAAAAGTTATACACGCTCTACAGTACCACTACGAATCGCCAAACGACTAGGTGGACTTTGGAGTTTATTATATGTCTTCATCCTAATACCTCCCCCAATTCGAGACTTTATTTATAACTGGATAGCTAAAAACAGGTACAAATGGTTTGGAAAAGAAGACCAATGCATGATTCCGACACCTGATTTAAAGAAACGTTTTTTAGATAATGCTTAGTCCAATTCTTCCTATTTCAAATGTCAATAATATAAATACTTGACCTTTCCTATTTTTATAAGTATTTTCGCACATTCTTTTTACAAAAAAAGAAAGAATACATTTTTCACTTAATCTATATAATCTAATGGAAGTGACGACGACACTTAGACGATCAGAAATAAAAGATATCTTAAATGCTCCTAAAGTTAATGAAACTGTCTTAGTAAAAGGATGGGTAAGAGCATTCAGAGCAAAACGTTTTATCGCCCTTAATGATGGTTCTACCATTAATAATATCCAAATATTTGTAGATGAGGAGAAAGGCTTTGATGATGAATTGTTGAAAGGGATCAGTTTTCACGCATGTATCGCTGTATCAGGTCAGCTTGTAGAGTCTCAAGGTGCTGGACAATCTGTAGAAATTGTAGCTGATAAGATCGAAGTATTAGGAACTTCTAATCCTGACGAATACCCATTGCAGCCTAAGCGCCAAACGATGGAGTATCTTCGAGAAAAGGCACACTTCAGAATGCGTACTAATACCTTTAGTGCTGTTTTTAGAATTCGCCATGCGATTGCCTTTGCTGTTCATAAATTTTATAATGATCGTGGCTATTATTACATGCATACACCTATCATTACGGGGAGTGATGCCGAAGGAGCTGGTGAAATGTTTAGAGTAACAACCTTCGATGCCAATAGCGCCCCTACTAATGAAGATGGTTCTGTAAATTGGAAAGAAGACTTTTTTGGTAAACAAACTAACCTAACGGTTTCAGGTCAGCTTCAAGCAGAAGTTGCAGCATTAGCTCTTGGTAAAGTATATACTTTTGGTCCAACCTTCCGTGCGGAGAATTCGAATACTTCTCGTCACCTTGCTGAGTTTTGGATGATTGAGCCTGAAGTTGCTTTCGCTGATATTTATGACGACATGGATTTGGCAGAAGATTTTGTCAAATACTTGATCAACTATGTTCTTGATAATTATGCCGATGATCTTGAAGTCTTAGATAAGAGAATACAAGAGGAAGAAAAGAATATGAAAAAGGAGTTGCGCCGTCCAATGGGATTGATAGAAACACTTCGTTTTGTTGTGGAGAATGATTTTGAACGAATTACCTACACCGATGCAATTAATATTCTACTAAACTCTAAACCACATAAAAAAGGTAAGTTTGAGTTCCCTATCGAATGGGGAGCTGACTTGCAAGCAGAACACGAACGTTGGTTGGTCGAAAAAAAGTTTAAAAAACCTGTCATAGTACGTGATTATCCAAAAGATATTAAGGCATTTTATATGCGCCAGAATGATGATGGTAAAACGGTAGCGGCTATGGATGTATTATTCCCTGGTATTGGGGAGGTTATTGGTGGTTCGCAAAGGGAGGAACGTCTCGATTTATTGAAAAAACGTATGGCTGAAATGAATATTCATGAAGAAGAGTTATCATGGTACTTAGACTTACGTAAATTTGGAGGTACTCCTCATGCTGGCTTTGGATTAGGTTTTGAGCGAATTGTCTTATTTATTACTGGTATGGGTAATATTAGAGATGTTATTCCATTTCCTCGAACTCCAGGTAATGCAGAGTTTTAAGCTAAGTATTGATCAAAGAATAATATAGCTTCTTATTAGCAGTAAAAAAGGGATAGTGATTTCACACTATCTCTTTTTTATTTTACTTTCTAAGTTATCTTGTAAAGTATCATATAAGCTACAAACCTATCCTTATTGCTTAAGAGTTATCGTTAGTAACTACTTTAGATATTTAGCAATCTGAAAACCATTTTAGCCGCAGTATATATTAATTATTTTTTTTACATATATTTTTTGCCTGTCATTTTAGGTACATTTTTTGTTTGATTATTTAGATTAAATAGATAACTTAAAAGTGGTAAAAAGAGTTTTTCCCTTGTATTTTTTTCTAATTTATGCTATCTTACTAAGGTAATTTGAAATAAAGAATTACTTCCTTCCCTCTATAAATTCATTATCCCCTGATAATTAGTCAACAACATACTATTAAAATATTTAATCCATTTAGCCATTTTATGAATAGATATAATCAAACAGTTACTTAGAACATAAGTATTTAGGATAATCCCTGTATACTGTAAATGAGAAATCGGTAGTATTTAAAAATATTGCCTCAAAATTACGATGAGAACAAAAGTTATAAGCCTTTTTTTATTGTTTAGTACACTTTACCTTTCTAGTATAGTAGGCTGTCAAAAATGTAACGACATTCAGACATACTTTAAGGTATTGGACTTATTTGTCAAAAATGCAACAAAGACAGATACCAATAGACTCGGCTTTACAGAAGTAGATGCGAATACAACTGTTTCTTATCAAGATTACTATATTGTTCTTACTGTTGGAGTCGAATATTTTTCTGATGCCAGCAATTATTTTTCCAATCCTTTTATGGGTACCGCTTATGCTTGCGATTCGCCCGATCCTTTAGCTGCTGAAAAAATTACTGAGTTAACCGTTTATAGTAATGCTGATCTTCGACTGACTGGAGATGTAGTAATTCCTGCAGGAAGTTCCTTAAATGAATATTTTGGTGTAGATTTGGAGGGCGATAATATCACAACAATTAGTGATTTTGTCAAAAGTGACCTTAGTCATCCAACAGAAGAAATATTATTTTTGTATTTAAATCAGGCACCTAGTGTCAACCAAATGCATCAATTTAATGTTTATTATGAGTTGGATAGCGGAAACGTCTATTCAGAAAAAACATCAAATATTATTCTTTCACAATAGATTTCATCTCTAAACTAGTTTATTTGAGCATGAAATCAACCAAAGGATACCAATGCTCGAAGTAAAAAATCTTTCCAAATCCTATAATAGTGGCAATCGCCAACTAACTGTCCTCGAAAATGTCAATTTTAAATTAAATACTGGTGATAGTTTTTCTATCGTTGGTTCTTCTGGTAGTGGCAAAACAACCTTACTTGGTCTTTGTGCTGGACTAGATCGACCAAGCACTGGCTCCGTTATTTTAAATAATATTGCCCTAGATAACTTAAGTGAAGATGAACGTGCTGCTATACGAAACGAACATGTTGGTTTTATTTTCCAAAACTTCCAACTTATTCCTACCTTAACTGCCCTAGAGAATGTCATGATTCCGTTGGAACTTCGTGGCGCCCAAAACGCTAGAAAACAAAGTTTAGAATTACTTGATCGTGTTGGCTTAGCGGATCGACATCATCACTATCCGCTTCAGCTATCGGGAGGTGAGCAACAACGTGTATCTCTAGCTAGAGCTTTTTCCAATCAACCAAAAATCTTGTTTGCTGACGAGCCCACAGGTAACCTAGATGAGGAAACAAGTGCTACTGTCGAACAACTTATTTTTGATCTTAATCGAGAACTAGGAACTACTCTTATCATGGTAACACATGATCTAGACTTAGCTGCAAAAACACAGCACACCATCCGCCTAAAAGGAGGTCGTGTCATCGAGACTTCTCTTGACAGTTAAAAGCCTATTCCACCGCCACCGCCTTGATAATTACCTCCTGGGCGACCTCTAGATTTCTTTTGATTTAGACGATAATTAAACGTTAGTAAAAATTGACGGGCACGCCATTGGAAGCTAGACTCTGCATAATATGTTTCTGGCAAATCAGTAATTGATCGCCACTTACGAGTATTGAAGACGTCCTTAACACTAAATGTAAGTGTACCTTTTCCTTTCAATATATCTTTCGACAGCCCCGTATCTACACTATAAAAAGCAAGAGTTCGTCCTTGTGTCGTTTCGTTTGGTGCTCTATAATTAAACGATGTTTGGAAAGTAATGTCTTTCAGAATAGTCATTCTAGAATTGGCTCTTGTTTGCCAAGTATAGGTATCACTTGTCAACGTTTGACCTTCATAAAGTCCTTCAGATATTGCTCGATAAAAATTAAAATTTGCATTTAACTTCCACCACTTAAGCAGTTCATACGAAATATTCATCTCTACCCCATACGCATCTTGCGACGATAGATTAATCGGCAATCGAAGAGTTGTTCCATTAGCATTGATGCTTGTCACGCGTTCGATAACACCTGTCCGATAACGATAATAAACACTGGAGAGAAAAGAACCTTTTTCAAAATACTTGAGATAGCCTACTTCATAAGAATCTGTATACTCAGGATCAAGGTCAGGATTTCCTGTAAATAAATTTCGATTATCACTGTATGTAAAAAAGGGTAATAAATACCAAAATCTAGGCCGACTCAATCGGCGACTATAACTCACTTGAAATTGATCTGTTTCTGATAATTCATATGTAAAATGAGCACTTGGGAACCAATTGAGATAAGTTCTAGGGTTTACTTCATTCGTTAATAGCAATGCTGTTGTTATATCAGAATATTCCGTTCGTAACCCAAACTGATAGGAAATGTTATTCCATTTGTTGCCATACATTAAGTAAGCTGCATAAATGTTTTCGTCGTAACGTAGCTTGTTGAAAAAGTCGGGTACTACTTCCCAATTATTTTCGCCTAAGAAATTTTCTACCTTAAAATCATTTTGAATCGTTCGAACACTTGCTTTCAAACCAGCTTCAAATTTTCCATCTTTACCAAGTGGATGAACATAGTCTGTTTGTACAAACCAATTCACTTGATCTTCAGAACTTTCGGAACGTTGAAATATTGGATTAACAGTAGTACTAGTTTCGTCGTATGTTCCGATCTCTGTATCGTCTCCTTGAATGTATTTAAAATCAACGGTAAGTTTGTGATCTTCCGTTGTAAAAAGACGCTGATAACTTAAGGCAGCTTCTCCATTTATTTTTGTTTCTTCTTCATCGTTAATTCGTACTGTACGATTTAGTAAGTTAAGACCTGCATCAAAATCATTATACGTAACCGTTGCTAGATTGTCACCAGCAGAGTACTTCGTCAAAATAGATGCAGTCAATATATTTTGCTCGTTGATATACCAATCCGTTCCTAATTGGATATTCCCTGATAAGCCACCTCGTTCGTGTGTGCGATCTACCTCCGACCGACTGTCGAGCAGACCATTATTATAAAAATCTTGATAGTTGTACCCATTTCCAGGTCCGTTACGATAGTTTACACCAAAATTAGAGAAGAAATTGAATTGTTTTCGTCGTAGATTTAAGCTATAAGAAGCTCCAAAGTTTTCGGGATAGCCCGCCGTCAAACTAAATGAACCATTGACCCCTTTTTTCTTTCCTTTTTTCAATACAATATTGATAATACCAACTTCTCCTTCTGCATCATATCGAGCCGACGGATTGGTAATGACTTCAACACTCTGTATCATATCGCCTTGCATTTGTTTCAAAGCATCTGTACCAGATATACCGACTAAACCCGACGGCTTTCCATCTATTAGAATTCGCACATTTTCACTACCACGCAGACTTACATTCCCATCTACATCTACTGAAACAGAAGGAACATTTTCTAAAATTTCAGATGCATTATTTCCTGTATTCGCCAAATCTTTTCCGACATTAAAAACTCGTTTATCAAGCTTCAGTTCCATTTGACTTTTTTCGGCAACTACTTCCACTTCTTCCAACATCATTGAGTTTTCAGTCAATAATATATCACCCAAATCAACCCATTGTTTTTCTTTAGTCAAAACAATGTCAGTGATCGTTTTTTTATTGTAAGAAAGAAATTCCACTTCAATGTAATACCTCCCTGGTTGTGTGACAATAGAAAACCGCCCCTTCTCGTCAGTAATCGTACCATCTGCTAATGTTTTATCTTCTTTGTACAAAGAAACTGTAGCATAATCGAGTGGTGCTTTGGTCGTTTCATTTAGCACTTTCCCCTTCAAGGTAATTTCTACTTTAGTACCTCCTTTTCCTTTCCAGTTACCTTGCTGGGCAAAAGTACTGAGTGAAAATAAAAGAAAAAATATTATCAAAAAACTAGTATAGTGGTCGTTCGTCATGTTTAATTAATTTGGATACAAAGATGAGACAATTAAACAGACAGAAGTCTTTTTAGATGTGCAAAAAATGTTAAGAAAATGTTAAGTGTGTGATGGTGAGTTGGAGTACAATATTAAAAAATAGGCATAAAGTTTTACGACTTTCTAGGTTTTAAACCCAATCTAATTTTTTCAAAACTTCTTCTTTTTCTCGTCTACTTAGGGGCACATGCATATTGCCTAAATCAACAACACTGTCTTCTAAATTAACCGATTTTATTTTTGTAATATTTACGATATAACTTCGATGGGTCTGAATAAAGAGCTTGCTATCCAATTTTTTTTCAAGCATTTCTTTTAAAGACATTCTTATTAAGAATTTTTTATCCATTGTATAAATTTGCGTATACCTGCCATCAGCTTCTAAATAGAATATATCTTCAATCTTTATTTTCACAAGCTCATTTCTTTTTTTAACAAAAAGAAAATCTTTTTCTTGAGTAGGAAGTTCTTCTTCTACATTAAGGTCATAAGTATCTATTTTGCTAGGTTTGGCAAGCAGCTGCTTAACAATAAGTTCAACTGTTGTTTTTAGTTGAGCATCACTGAATGGTTTTATAATATAAGCAACAGGATTGGTTCTAATAATTCTTTTAGAAGTTCTATTATCATGTAAAGAAGTAATAAATATAATTGGAATTTCCCACTGCTGATGAATCATATCTGTCAACTCTATACCATCATATTCTCCTTCGATATTAACATCCATCAAAATCAAATCAGGTTGAGATGTTTCTAATAATTTTAGGGCATCTTCACTATTATCAACCGTTCCAAAATGTTGATAGCCTAATTTGTCAATTTGCATTTCCATCTTATCGGCCATCAGCCCTTCATCCTCAACTATCATTATTTTAAACGTTGTTTCCATTTGTTGTATTTATGTTTAAGTTCTAAGCAGTACTTAGTCAAATCTATTTTGGGTTTTATCAGCTACTATTAATAGCTATAACAAAAATTACTCCTTATTATAATTCTACAAAACGCTATTCTGCTAAAGGAATGATGTCAACTTTCAGCCATTTCGCTAATTTATCATAAATTCGTTGGCGTTCTTCTTCAGAAAAATGAATAATTCTAGTAGAATGTGAACCTCCTTTTTTCACCATTCTCAAGGCATCAATTTTAGGAGAAGGCTCTACACCACAAGCCGTCCAAGTATCTAATTCGCCGTAAATATATAAAATTCGTTTGCCTTTATTTACAGCATATTCTGATACTTCCTTTAAGTAAGGCGTATACGTTAAATCGACATCTTTTGGTCCAAAAATTAAGTTGGTAGGATTCGGCACCGCTACTAATAAGTCTTTAACGTGGTCTTTCAAAAACCCGTAATAGCCAAGCTCTGTAAGAAACTGATAGAAAGAAGGTAAAAAATAGTCGTATGTTCCATCACTATAAAAATCAAAGCTTACAATAGCATTGATATAATCAAAATAGGCTTGATTACTTGCAGTTGCATCAGGAATTTCTTCACATTTCCCACTCCATTGCCAAAACGAAAAAGTAAACTCTAATATCGCATATTCCACTGCAGCAGCTGTACCTATTTTCGTAAACGCTATATTGTGGTTTACCGAAAAGGTATCTAGCATATAAATAAGTTCTTCTCGTTTTTCTAAAGCATTTCGTTGAAAATCTGAAAGTTTTTTACGACAAGTATTCGAACCAATTGTTAGTATATGCTCATCTGTTCGCTTATCTTCTTGAGCTAAAGCTAGAGGCGCAACATAGGGTACTGATACACAAACATCTTTTGGATATTTACTTTTGTAGATCAAAGCTGTTGTACCTCCTTTGCTAATTCCAGTACTTACCCATTTTTTCTTATAAATCTTACCAAATAATTTTCGGATACGATGCAAATCCTCTACAGCCTGATCATTGGTTAAATACTTCCAATCTACTTTATCAGGTTTTGACTTTCCCATGTAGCGATATTCTACATCTAATAAATTTCCTTGAACAATTTTCGAAATCTCATTGGTTTGATAGCGACCAGTATATCCTTCTGTCTCTATTACCATTGGTTTCTTAATATCGCTGTGTGATAAATATATTCGTTGCTGAAAAGATCCTGCACTAGGATTGCTATGGTCTAAAGGCTGAGTAAGCATAATTTCGTATGCTGCTGAAAAATGATCTTTAGCTTCTAATTCTTTAAAGGTCGCATTTGGAATGCGCTTTTTTAACATGTCCAAAATATCGGTAGCCTTTTGGGCTTCAATAGTAGTCGAACAAAACAATAAAAAAGCAACAAAATAGACTATAGAAATTGAAGATTTCATTATTATAAAGTTGAATTGGGTGCGTCGAAGAAATTAATGGCTAAAATAATGAACCTTGTGTAGCAAAGCTAGTCGGATTTTCTAATTGTAATAACTGTCTTTTTACGTCTAACCCATAAAAATATCCCTGTAATTTTCCATCTTTAGCAATAACTCTATGGCAAGGCACGATAATAGCAATGGGATTATTGCGATTTGCCAATCCAACAGCTCGTACTGCCTTTGGGTTATCAATTTTTTCAGCAATAGCAGAATAACTAGTCGTTCTGCCATAAGGAATCTCTAGCAAGGCTCGCCAAACACTTACGTTAAAATCGGTTGCCTTCAACCAATCTATTTTCAGTTTAAAATCTGTTCGTTCGCCCCTAAAATACTCTTTTAGTTGTTCCACACAAGCTTTCAAGCATTCGGGGGCACGTGTATTTCCTTGAACCTCATCCGTCAACTTTACAGATTGAATACCATTTTCGGTACCTGTAATTTCAAAACAACCAATAGGGGATTGATAGTATGTTTTTTCTACCATAGATGATCATTTATTACAGCCCAAAATAAGAAAATTTGAGGATATATTTTTGTTCGGTACAGAAAAGAGTAGTATGAACACAAATATGGAAACTAGAAGTTACAAACAACCATAGTATACCTACCAGTATGCGGTTTTCGGGTCTTCATTGGTAGTTATCGCTTGATTCTCAGTAGTATTAATCGTTTGGTAATCCGAAAACCATTTTGGTTTCTGTATACTTTCATCTAGGCTTTTCAAAATAATCCGTAATTTTGTCTTATTCTCCAACTCATCTAAACGTCACTTTACATGCGTCAGTCATTCATTTTTTTTCTTTGTTTTTTATTTTTGAATTCGAATGCTCAGCAACCTATTTCAGTGGCTGAAAAAAAAAATACACCTATGACTTCTTTTGAACAAAACCCCAATACTACAGCAAGCTATCAAGAGGCTATCGCTTTTTATGAGAAACTGGTAAAAGAAAGCGACTTATTACAACTTAGCACACATGGCTCTACGGATAGTGGACATCCATTACATACTATCGTTTTATCAAAAGAAAAAGACTTTAATCCTACTTCTATTCGAAAAAAAGGAAAACGTATTTTACTCATCAACAATGCTATTCATCCAGGAGAACCTTGTGGTGTTGATGCTAGTATGATGCTTTTAAGAGACTATATCAAAGATGAGCAATTGCAAAAAAAACTAGACCATTTAGTTATTGTCGTTATACCCGTTTACAATATTGGAGGAGCACTCAATCGAAATAGCCATAGCCGAACTAATCAAGATGGACCAGAATCTTATGGCTTTAGAGGGAATGCAAAAAACTTGGACCTCAACCGAGACTTTATAAAATGTGATTCGAAAAATGCACAGACCTTTAACCAAATTTTTAATACTTGGCAACCCGATGTTTTTGTAGATAACCATACTTCAAATGGGGCAGACTATCAATACACCATGACACTCATTGCTACACAGCATAATAAATTAGAGTCACCTTTAGCAGATTACTTGATTACTCAAATGCTTCCAAAATTATACACTGATATGGAAGTGCAAAATTGGGAAATGACGCCTTATGTTTATGCTCGTAAAACACCTGATGATGGTATAGCTGGTTTTTTGGATTTACCTCGTTACTCTTCTGGTTATGCTGCCTTGCATAATACGATTTCCTTTATGCCTGAAACGCATATGCTTAAGCCTTATGAAGATCGAGTAAAAAGTACTTATGCTTTTATGGATTGTATGATAAAAACCATAGATGCTCACCATGATGCTATCGGAACTGCCCGAACAAAGGCTATTGAACAAACTAAAACTAAATCGAACTTCGACCTCAACTGGACAATGGATCGTGAAAAGGTTGACAAGGTATTATTCAAAGGATACGAGGCAAAATACAAACCTAGTGAGGTTTCAGGTATCGACCGATTATACTATGATCACAATGCACCTTACGAAAAAGAAATTCCATTTTTCAATACCTATAAAGCTAGTTTAAGTGTAGAAAAACCCGTAGCATATATCATTCCTCAAGCCTATAGAGAATTGATCGAGCGTTTGCAATGGAATGGAGTAGAAGTAAAACGATTAACCCAAAATCAAAGCTTAAATGTAGAGCTTTATCGCATCGAAGATTTTGAATCCTCCAAAAGTCCTTACGAGGGTCACTACTTACATTCAAAGGTTACGATTAAGTCCAAAAGTGTACTATGGAATTATTACAAAGGTGATTATATTGTTTATACAAACCAGAATAGTAATCGTTATATCATAGAAACATTAGAACCTCATGCACCTGATTCCTTCTTTGCTTGGAACTTTTTTGATGGAATTTTGGCACAAAAAGAATATTTCTCTC
Source organism: Saprospiraceae bacterium (assembly GCA_020630735.1). Taxonomy (GTDB): domain Bacteria; phylum Bacteroidota; class Bacteroidia; order Chitinophagales; family Saprospiraceae; genus JAHDIP01. The sequence continues at coordinate 11,582 of JAHDIP010000021.1, forward strand.
CTTATGTTTTTGAAGACCTTGCGGCTCAATACCTAAAGGAAAATCCAGCACTACGAGCACAACTTGAAGCAAAGAAAAAGGAAGATGCGGAGTTTGCAAAATCTGCTTATGCGCAGTTAGAGTTTGTCTATAAAAATTCACCACACTATGAGCCTACCCATCGTATGTATCCTGTAGCTCGTTTAATGAGTGATGTTAATTTGCCTGCTGAATAAGGCATCTGTTACAACGAATAAAAAAGAAAAGGCTGTTCAATTAAATTGAACAGCCCATTCGAATAATTTTTTGGAATTACTTTATATACAGATTAAATATCCAACATTAATTTCATTGGATCTTCCAGAAGTTTCTTCACTTTTACCAAGAAGGTAACAGAGGTGCTACCATCTACTATACGATGATCATAAGATAATGCTAAGTACATCATCGGACGGATAACCACTTCCCCATTTATGGCTACTGGTCGTTGTTGAATCGTATGCATACCAAGTATTGCTGATTGAGGCTCATTGATAATTGGTGTGCTAACTAATGAACCGAATACACCACCGTTTGTAATGGTGAATGTTCCTCCTTTCATTTCATCAAGCGTTAATGAACCTTCTCTTGCTTTTTTAGCAAGTGCTTTTATCTTTAGTTCGATTTCGTGAAACTGAAGAGACTCTACATTGTGTACAGGCGGTACGACCAACCCATTTGGAGTAGAGATCGCAATTGAGATATCGGCATAGTCGTGATAAACAATATTAGTATCTTCTATTTGAGCATTTACATCAGGCATTTCCATCAAAGTCTTTGCACAAGCTTTTGAGAAAAGCGACATAAAACCAAGTTTGACACCATATTTTTCAACAAACTCTTCTTGATATTTTTTACGTAAAGCGAAAATAGCAGACATATCAACTTCGTTGAATGTCGTCAACATCGCTGTATTATTTTTAGCAGAAACTAGTCGTTTTGCGATCGTACGACGCATACGACTCATCTTTTTACTACTCTTCTCTCGGCTAAAAGAAGTACTCGGTGCAACAGGAGTTGGCGTTGTAGTTGATCCATTGGTAGTTGGAGCAGCTAGTTTTGCTTGAATTGCTTTTTGGACGTCTTCTTTCAATATTCGACCGCCCCTGCCTGTAGCTTTCACATCAGCAGAAACTAAGCTATTTTCAGCCATCATTTTAGCAGCAGCAGGCGAAGGATGTCCACTAGCATGGCCGCTTGTAGCAGGTACTGGTGTAGCTGTTGGCGTAGCAACAGGAGTTGGAGCTTCTTCTTTTTTCGGTTCTTCAGCTACAGGTGCTTTTTCAACCTTCTTAGGAGCAGAGCTTCCAGCTGCACTTGTATCTATTTTTGCTACTAAAGCACCAATTTCTAAATCATCACCTTCTTCGGCAACCCAAGTGATTACTCCAGCTGCTTCAGCAGGAAATTCTAGTGTTGCTTTATCGGACTCAAATTCGCAAATAGGTTCGTCAAGATTGACATATTCGCCATTACCTTTAAGCTTTTGAGCGAGTGTTACTTCTGTTATTGATTCCCCAATAACAGGAACCTTCATTTCTACAATACTCATTTTATATACAGATTATTCGTTTTTTTAATTTTTTACTCTACAATTGTTTAAGAATAGCTGGTGAGGTTATAAAATCAGTTTTTTTAGAAGCCAGTGAGCTATTTTTAATCAACTTCTATACAAATATAGATAAAAATAAATGTTTTACAATTTAAATGTTTTATAAGCTAGGTTTAAATAAGTGAATCTTTCCAATACCCTCTTTTCCTTCGTTGGCAATATAAATCGTACCATTATCATCAATAGCTAACCCTTCTGGTTGTCGGTGTATCTCTTTATTTAACTTTTCTAAGTGTAAAATGTTTCCATCAGGGCTTAATACCATGAAAATTTTTCCTTTTGAGGCCACCAAATATAGATTTCCGCTACTAGGATGAATAGCGATGGCAGAAGTATATAGTTTCAACTTCGTCTCTTCAGGATCTAGAAGGTAAGCTCTTAGCTTTTCCTGCTGTTTAGGAGTTAACGGATTTTTATCCAAAAATGCCTTTATTGCTTTACTACTAATTTTAAAAGCTGGTTCAACTGCTACTGTTTTGGTCTTAAGATCGAAGGCAAATATTTCTTTTTCAAAAGGATCGTAAGCCTGCCCAGATTCTTTTTTATTTTTTTTCCCTTTTCCCTTACAAGCAAGTAAAAGACGGTTGTTTTTGGCGTCATAGCATAAGCCTTCTACATCATTTTCTTTATTCAAGAAGGATTTATACTTCGTCACAGAAAGAGTATCAGCAGATGATTCTTGAAGTTCATAAATAGTACCAGTGCTTTTGACAACATAGGTCGTTTTTTTGACACACTCTATACCTTCGTAATCTCCATCTTTATAAAAAGGTATCTCCTCTTCTACTTCTCCTGTCAGTTTATTAATTTCAAATAATAAACCGTTTTCGTCTTGGATCGCACAAAGTCTTTCTTTATTACTTTGCAAGGTTAATCCTGAAATTTCGATTAAAGACTTAGGTAGTTCAAATGTTTGATCAGGCATTTCTAACTGATATCGAAAACGAAAAGACTCAGGTTTTTCGACTTTGGTTTCTGGTGATTCACTCTCAACAGTCGATTTAGCTCCATGTGTTGCATTACAAGTTTGTAATAAGAGTAAAGCTAAACTCAATAAGGTAAATAGAACGTATTCTTTTTTTAAAAAAAACACCATATAATACTATAGGTTTATTATTAAACAAAAAATTATGTTTCAATTGGTAGGAGTAAAGCTATTGCTCTAACGCATTCATTCTAATTTTGAATAAATGCTGTGGGCTTGCTTTGTACAACTCACGATAAAGATGTAAAGCCTTAGAGCGGTGCTCTTCTTTGGGGTTGGCTATTTTGCTTAATTCATAGTGCAAAGCGGCTGTTTCTTTTGTGGATGTTGCCTCTTGTAGCATAAGTATAAGCGCAATTTCCGATTCCTTTGTATTGCCCTTATGGTAGTTTACTTTTGAGGCTAAAATTTTAGCTTCAAAAATAAGATCAGGATTACCAAGTTGTTCCGACAAATCTAATGCCTCAACATAAATAGCCTCTGCTTTAGTATAGGCTTTCATCTTTATAAGTGCATTTCCTTTTTCTACTAAAGAAAAGCCAAGTACTAATTTATTATTGATTTTTCGAGCGATGTCAATAGATTTATCAAAGTAACGAAGCGCTTTCTCAAAATCTTGTTTGTGTATATAAATATCTGCTAAAGTACTTACCGCTTTCGCAATTCCTTTTTGGTAACCTAATTCTTCACTAAGCGCCAAATTCTTTTCGAGGTATGGAATAGCTACATCAAAATTACCTTCTACTGTTTTTAAATCACCAAGCAAACCAAGCACAATAGAAATACCTTGTTTGTCACCAAGTTCTTCACAAATTTCTAAGTCTTTGATATAGTTTTCGAGTGCTTTCTGGAAATTTCCTTTACGTTGATAAACACTTCCGATACAACCAATAGCAATAGACATAAGCAATTTGTTACCCAATTCTTCACTAAGCGCCAAGCCTTTTTCATAAGCGACTAAAGCCTCATCATAATCTCCTTTTTCGGAGTAGACGATTCCGACATTGGTGTATAGCGTTGCCATTCCTTTTTTGTCATTTACTTTTTGACAAATTTCGAGTTGGTCAAGTTGGCATTTGATACCAGCATCGTAGTTTCCCTGATTCATATGAGTAAGACCAAGATTAGCAACAATTTGAGCATTCATAGCTGTCTGGTCATAGTTTCTACTCTGCTCAATACTCCGGCTAAAATAATCTTTAGCTTCATCGTATTTTCCTTGACGAAAATAAAGGTTTCCTAAATTACCATACACTTTAAAAATACCGAGTGTATCTTTTAAGTCTTCAAAATAAGATGCTGCAATTTCGAGTAATTTTTTAGCTTCTTCGTAATTTCCTTTTAAGGTAAAAAGATAACCTAAGTTATTATGCGCCCGCCCTACGAGTAATTTATCGTTTGTTTGAAATGAAACCTCCAAAGCTTCTTTGAACACTGCTTCACAGTCATCCCAACGACCAACCATCTCAAGTACATCTCCTTTTTTGAGCAATGACTTTGCATAATTTACAAGATCATTACTTTCTTTTAGCCGAGCAATTAACTTTGTGTAATAGGCTAAAGCCTGCTCATTTTGATAGTTACGCTTCGAGTAATCGGCAGCTTTTTCTAAATATTCGTTTGTTTTATCTTCTGCGTCTGCTTGTTCGTAATGAAAAGCTAAATCGACATATCTTGGATCAAGGTGATCAGCATATAAACGCTCAATCGCTTCGGCTATAGAATAGTGCAACTCTCGTAATCGAGTACGAAGCTGCATGTCGTAAACCGTTTCTCTAAGTAACGAGTGTTTGAAAATATACCGTAGCTCATTCATCGCTCGCCAAATCTGTCCTCGCTCTGCTTTCTTTACTTGTTCTTTCAATACATGCTGCGCATCACCATTTCTATTCACAAATTCTTCTTGCCGTTTCATGACTTCCGACAAAATAGGTATTTCGAATTCTCTACCGATAACAGCTGCTGCTTTAACCGTTTCTTTGACAAGAGAGGAAAGGCGATCGACTCTAGCAGTAAGAATGGCATTAATAGAACTAGACAGCTTAATGTTTTTGTCTTTGATATGCCATACCCCATTCGAATGATCTAATAAGTTAGATTCTGAGAAATATTCTAAGATTTGCTCTGCATAAAAAGGATTACCATTAGTCGTACGGAGTAATAGTTCTAAAAATTCGGTATCGATTTTTCCTCCTAGTTGACTCTCTGCAAATATTTTGAGTGCTGCGGGTTGAAGAATATTAAGGTCTTTCTCTAGCACAGTAATAGTATTCTCTTCTATAAAACTCTTCTCCAACAAATACGGTTTGGTTCCATCATCTTTGTATCGAGATGTGATCAAAATAAATATTGGATATTGTTTGACTTTTCGAGTAAAGTCTTTCAAAAAATCAATAGAGTTTTCGTCAAACCAGTGGCCATCTTCTAGCTCAATTACAATTGGTTGTATAGATGCTTCTGTTATAAACAGGGTGGATAAAGCGGCTAGCGTATTTTGAAACCTTCCTTTGGCATCCAATTGTTCCCAAAGCGAATCTGGAATAATAATGCCTAGTAATGCTGCTAAAATGGATTTTGTACGAATCAATTCTTTGCGCAAACTATCTGCTTTATCTTCAGGTAAGTCTAACCATTCTTCTAGGAGTTTTTCAAATCGTTGATTAAACAATTGCTTGTTTTTCTCCGCTGAATGTTCGGGTGATTGTTTGAAGTAGTTTTTCAAAAAATAGATAAATGGATTAAAAGACTTCTTCAAAATTTGATCCGCTTGGCAAGTAAGCCAATTAAGTTTTATACTATTGTTTAAATCATTATGTAATTCAAACGAAAGGCGGCTTTTCCCGATACCTGCTTCACCATAGATATAGGCAATAGCAAGGGTTTGTTTTTCAAAAGTTGTAAGGATAGTAGATTTTAGCTCCTTTAATTCTGCTTCACGTCCAACCATTTTACCTGCAAAAAATGGTTTATCTTCATTTATTTTATAGAGTAAGCGGTAGGTCGGAATATCATTTTCTATCCCTTTATAGCGAATATCTCCTGTGTGTTCAAATTTGAAAAGACGACTTTTTTGAATTTCTTCGTCTACAAGTACTTCACCCCATTTTGCGTTAATCATAAGTCGAGCAGCGATGTTTACCCGATTTCCAACTACAGCGTATTGACAACGTTCTTCGCCACCTACGATACCTGTATACGCTACACCAGAAGTAATTCCGATTCGATATTTCAATGCTGATTTTTCTTGTAAAGGCAACAAATCTTCTTGAATAGTGGCAGCAAACTCGAGGGCACGGTCGATATTATTTTCAAAAGAAATAGGAGCTCCAAAAAAACCAAGCATAACTCCTCCTTTATCCCCAAAATCGACCTCTTTAAAATATCCCGAAAAGTTGTTGATCTCTTCTAAGATAATACTAGTAAACTCATCCAATAACTCGTGGCTATCAATTCCTTTAAAGGAAATAAAAATGGAAACAACACTTCTAAATTCTCCAACTTGATTAAAATTAATAACAGCATCTGGAAGAAAATTCTTTAAGGTAACTACATTAAGCTCGGGAACATTAGTTGGAATATTTTTATTTTTTTTGAAGATATCTTTTTCGATGATTCGATAAAGTCCTGTTTCTACTACTTCTATTTTCGGTAGGTTGGCACCAAACTTTTGTTTTAGGTTTTCGTCAATGATAATATCTGCTTCTTTGGCAACCATTTCGCATCTAGCCGAATCGTTGATCGCAGGGCCTCTAAAATAAAACGATTTATTTCGTTCTCCGACAATACCCCATTCTACACTTCCATAGGTTAATCCTATTTTGATGCCGATATGAAAATCTCCAAAATTTGTTTTCTTGATTTCTTCCTTTGTAAACAACTCTAGTAATTGCTCTGCTGTTTCTAAAAAAGAAAGTGGTGTGATATCCATTTGGTCAATAGAAAAAATAGCAGAAAAAGCATCTCCAGCAAAATAAGGAATAAAGCCCTTTTTTTGATAGACTAAATTGACCATTGGAGCAAAAATATTATTTAAACTAATTGACAATTGTTCGGCTCCCTCATTTCCTCTTTTCATTAAGGTTTCGGTCAATGGCGTAAAACCAGATAAATCAATAAACATGACATAGGCTTGTAATTGGCCTTGTTTGGCAGCCTTTTCGTATTGATTTTGAATGAAATATGGAATTAGATGTCTCAAATTCTCTTTGTCAGATTAATGATTGCTTATTGTTAATATGAGCTTTAGTAAAAAGCAAAGGGGGAAATTACGAATTTATCCTGTGTCCTGTATATCTTTAGCGGTATAAAAATGTACGATATAATGAACAATGCAATAAAAAAACATCTTTCGAAGGATGCACCACTTAAGTCTATAATTGCATCTATAGAGTTGTCAACACTTGAGAAAGGGAATAATGTCTATGAAAGTTTAGTGCGAGCTATCGTTTTTCAACAACTGTCTGGTAAAGCAGCAAGTACCATTTATGGTCGATTTTTAGCTTTATTTGGGAAAAAACATCCCACTCCAAAGAAATTGGCTATTGCAGATATTGAAACCTTACGATCAGCGGGTTTGTCTAATCAGAAAGCAGGTTATGTAAAGAATGTTGCTCATTTTTTTGTAACCGAAAAACTAAGTCGTAAAAATTGGGATATTATCGCTGATGATGAAATCATCAATTATCTAACCCAAATAAAAGGCGTAGGAAAATGGACTGTTCAAATGCTATTGATGTTTACTTTACATCGACCTGATGTTTTACCTATTGATGATCTAGTCGTACAACAAGCAATGGTAGAAATTTATGATATAAAAGAAACTGGTAAAGCCCGAAAGAAAAAAATGATAGCAATTGCCGAACAATGGCGCCCTTATCGTTCCTACGCAAGTAGATATTTGTGGAAGTGGAAAGATACAGTGACGTAAATGCTTGGACAGAAATAAAAATAATAATATTGAATCCATTCCGAATAAATATAATATGTAGTGTGTATCAATTAATTCGGTATTCTATACCGATCTTTTTCCTCTTTAGTTTTTTGCCAACTGTAGAGGCACAAGAAGTTATAAAGTATACGGGCGTAGTTATTGATGCAAACACTCAGTATTTTTTGACAGATGTAAATATTAAAATACTAAATAAAGAAAAAAAAGGTACTATCTCAGATAATCGAGGTTTTTTTGAATTGACAATTGAAGAACTTCCAACTACCTTAAGTTTTAGTTATATCGGCTACAATACTAAAGAGATCATATTACACTCAGGTGCTTCCACAGAATTGATTGTCGAGTTAGAACCAATCATTTCGTCGATTCCTGAAATTACTGTTTCTGCTCAACGTATGATAGATACCGTTTATAAAGAACCTTATAGCGTTGTCAGTTATGAATTTTTAGAAAACCACATCCTATTGCTTGCCTATAAAAATAGCTTCGAAAAATATAGTTTGATCGTATTAAACGAATTTGAAGAAGAAATCGCTATTTTATCATTGAAAGATAAAAGACCAACTAAATTACACAAAAACTGTCTTGGAGAAGTATTTTTGTTGACAAAGGTCAATGCCTACCAAATCGTATTAGAAACGGATATAATACAGCTAAAAAATCGGATAAAAATAGGTGCTTTTGAAGACTTACTTGAGCCTTGTGTCTTATCTAACGAAAATTTTCTCTATTTTTACAAATACTACTATCAAGGTCAAGCATTACGTTATTATGCTTTTCCGAAGGATAACCAAGGTGATAAAATCCCTTTTCCGTTAATTCAGCATGAGCATAATATCGACTTGCTGATTGAAGAAACAGGTAACCGTTTTCCTCGTTCTGGAGATGTTTGGGACGAACAGGTTACGGATCAATTGCTACAACTTCGGAATAGTTCGTATCAATTGGCGGGAATGATGAAGATTTTTTATCCCAAGTTGTATGCCCCTTTAGTCGGCTTTGATAGTTTAATTTGTATTTTCAATCATCAAGAGTCGGAATTACAATACTTTACAGCAGAAGGTCGATTAGTTAAATACATTCCAATCGACTACCATAAGCACAAAAAATGGCGTAAAAAAGTGCTTTATGATCATAAAAGCAATAAAGCCTATACTTCATTTGATACTCGTTGGGGAGAAGAAATAGCCGCGATTAATTTAGATGATGGCAGCCTCAGCGAGACAATCCCCATAGACCGTGCACATATAGAGCAATTAAAAGCCTGGAATGGTTATTTGTATTTTTTGTTTCGAGATACAAGTAATAATAAACGCAACCGAAAATTACACAAAATCAGAATTGACTGACTGCAATTAAGTATACTTGTTTTACGGATCTTAATTGCTGACTAAATGAAAAGAGTATTATGATTGTAAAAGGAGAGAAGTTAGGTCCCAAAAAACTTGAAAAAATCCCCTCTAATGAACGTATTATAGGACGATATACTGGAAAAGAAAAAGGTACTTTACTTATTTGTTTTGGAGGAATGCATGGCAATGAGCCCGCAGGTATAAAAGCATTAGAACATATGTTTCAGATGCTTGAACTAGAACCCATTTCGAACCCTAACTTTGAGTTTAAGGGGCGCCTTCTTGGCTTGAAAGGCAATATGAGAGCACTACATACCAAGAATCGTTTTATCAATCGGGACCTTAACCGTCAGTGGACAAACGAAAATGTCGAACGTATCAAGAACGCTCCTATCGAAGAACTAGATGAAGAAGATTTAGAGATTCTTGAAATCTTAGAAATCGTAGAACTAGAACTGATCACTTACCAACCAGAGAAAATAGTCGTTATAGATTTTCACACTACTACTGCCTTTGGTGGTATTTTTTCGATACCAACAGATGATCCCGAAAGTATTCGCATTGCCGTAGGTATGCATGCACCTGTAATCACAGGAATGTTGAAAGGCATAAAAGGAACGAGCCTTCACTACTTTTCAAATGATAATTTTAAGCAAGATACGGTTGCCGTTTGTTTCGAATCGGGTCAACACAATGAAGAACTGTCTACCAAAAGGGCTATTGCTGCATTGACCAATTGCATGCGCGCTGTAGGATGTGTGAAAGCAGAGCATGTAGAAAACAAGCATGATAAAATTCTGATTGAATATTCAAAAGATTTACCCGAAATAGCTAAGTTGGTAACCATTCATTCCATAAAAAAAGGAGATGACTTTAAAATGGTGCCAGGCTACAAAAACTTCCAAGCAGTAAAAAAAGGAGAGGTGCTAGCTAATGATAAAAATGGACCTATAAAAGCAATAGAAGACGGGCTGGTATTGATGCCTTTGTACCAAAAACAAGGAGACGATGGTTTCTTTTTAGTCAAAACTATTAAGCAATAAGACTCCTTGTAATTAATAAATTAAACTCCTTTATACAGAAACCAAAATGGTTTTCGGATTGCCAAGCGATTAAAACTACTGAAAATCAAACGTTAGCTACCTATGATGATCCGAAAACCGAATATCGGTAGGTATATTATTCGGATGTGACCTAAAAACATTAACCTAAGGTAGAATTAACGATACTCATTTTTTCACCATTATGTTGGATATAAAAACTCTTTGTTCCAACCATACAAGTAAGTGTAAACGGAAACGATTTGGCAGCCAAGGAAGTTGGAAACCATTGTTTTTTTGACTGATCTACAAGTATAAATAAACCTATCTCGTCACCTACAGCACAGAAGTAATTAAAATCACCAGAGTATTTTTGAAGGCCACAATAACTTGCTATTTGCAAATAAGCTGCCTGTACATTTTCAACGGGTATTCCCATTTCACTAAGCCCTAAAACACTATATTGATCAAATGGTTTTAACGTTTTTAATCCTAAATTTTTACGTGCAATTAATTCCACAACGTTTTGGGCAGGATCAAAAAAATAAACTGCTTCTGCATTCCAATTTTTAAAATCTACAATTTCTTTTCCATCATCTGTAAGTATATCAACTTTTGTTTTTAGCCATGCGAGTGCTTCTTTTATTTGAAAGGAAGGAATATTAAATGCAAAGTGGTGGTAGTGTGGTGTATCATCTTCTACAAATGTAATCATCGAGCTCCCTACCTTTATAGTAAAAGAAACAACGGTTTCTTCGACAATTTCGAAGCCTAGTGTTTCGGTATAAAACGGTAACAACTTATTTAAGCAGTTCGTTCGTAAGGTTATTTCTGTAATTTTCATAGATTTCTTTTCTTCATTTAGGGCTTGTAAACCATACAAAGTTAATGAATCTTATTCTGATTTTTTACCCCAAAAACTTGCCACTAGAAACAGACCAACTCCTAACATAATCGAAACATCTGCCAAATTAAAAATGCCTGTTCGTAGACTACCAATGCCCATATTCAAAAAATCTACAACACGCCCAAACATCAGTCGATCATATATATTGCTGATGCCACCTCCCAATATAAAAGCAAAAGCAATACGCTGAATAAAAGGCAATTCTTTAGAAAAAAGGGTATAAAAAGTCATACCTAGCAATAGAATCAACGGTAATACATTCAACGCAATTGTACGTGCTCCTCCTTCCAGACTAGCACCTAGACTCAAGAAAGCACCCGTATTTTCGGAGTAAATCAAGCGAAAAGTATCGCCAAGATGCGAAGAACCAGGAATGTGTTGTAAATTATCTTGTGCTATTTTTTTAGTATACTGATCGCATCCAGCATTCAGCAAAATAATAAAAAGCAAGAGTAATATTTTGGAGGCTGTATTTTTCATCTTCAAGTATTATTTATGAAGTTGTAAAGAAAGGTGCAAAAATAAAAAGCTACTCAAGAAAACAAACGATTCTTGAGTAGCTTTTATTGATTACTCCATTATTATTGAGGAATAACCGTATTGTAAGAAACTTCGATTAAGTTTGGTACACTTGTATTTTCTACACCAATGGTAAATAAGCCACGATCTACCATAGCCGTTCCTTTTACCGTCATTGGCTTTTTACTAATCACTTCAAACTCACTTTCCATCTTTTGAGTAACTCCTCTCATCTTTAATTGTAAGTCAGCAACATATTTATCGCCTTTTGCTCTAACATTTTTGATATTCAGATTTGCCGTTGTATACTTTGCTACGTCAAAGTAGTCATTTGCTTTTAAATGATCGGTAAGTTTATCGCTTTTTTCCCAGATAGAAGTCAAGTCGATGTCAATATCAGCATCAAGCGATTCGATTTTTCCTTTATCCATAGATACTTTCGAAAACTTCCATTTTTTGAACGTTCCATCTGCACTATACCGCTCATTTGCTGCCGCAAAAGAAATGACACCTGGTGTTTCCAGCCCCATTTTTGAAGAATTTGCGCTTGCAGTATCACTTACTTTTTTTCCACCACCACAGCTCATAGCAGCCATTAAAAAAGCGCATAAAAGTATTGTAGTTATTTGTTTCATGTTATTGTTTCTTTTAAATTGATTATATAGGTTTTAAATAAAATTTCATATAAAATTGTAAAGTATCTTTTGCTGGTGAAGGTCCATCTGGTCCTAATACTTTAAAGGCATCAAATAGGGGTAGTTGAAAAGCCGTATTGACTTGTAATCGAATTTCGCCTTCAGTATTTAGTACTGGTTCTATTCTAGCAGGTACTTCCAGAGGTATCGTAATGCCAAGCATTTTGAATCGACCTTTGACTCTAATGTCATTAGCATTACCAAGCACTAAAGCCTTTTCGCCGCCAGTAATTTGCTCAAAAATAAAAGAAGAATTTGGAAATATCCCCATTTTAAGCATTTTGTTTTGCACCTCATAATCGAAATCTTCTGCCCCCATTGTTACATCTGATATTTGAACATCAAAGTTACCAATTGCATTCTTTAATCCACCTTTCTCATCCAATTCTAAAGTTCCCTTTAATTGTTTGACCTCTCCAGCATAATTATCGAGCGGTGGCAAAAAACTAAATATAATTATCGGATCTACTAAGTTATCAGGCATATCAACTGTCCATTTTCTAGGGATATCGACAGCCGTGTCAATCTTATTTTTTTCCTCTTTGTCTTTCGATGGTAAGCTTAAGTTTAATGCATCCCATGTCTTCACCGGAGTGGTTGATTCGATAGGTGCAAAAGCGTCCCCAATCGTAGAATTTTTAATTTTTTCTTTGATTTTTTCTTTGATTATATTTCCTGCCTGTTCAAAAAGACTGGCTCTATTTTTCCATGCACCTTTTACAAGTGTAGGAGCATATTGTTGAAAAACGGGCTTTACACAATTGTATTGAGAAAATATTTCGGCACTAATTGACAAACATTTTTCGTCGTCTAAGTATGGATAAAGATTAAAGTAAAAACTTCGACTTGTTGGACTTTGTTTGTAAGTCGCTTCTTGTTTAAATGGAGTTATTCCTTTCGAGATATATTGTGTCGCCTCTTGTTTAAATGTTTCTTGATCAAACCCTTCTGGCAAACTCCCTGATAAATCTGTTAGTTTCAGTGGAGCTGTAATAGATGCTCGTCCAATTTTCCAAACTAGTATATCATGCTTTGTGTTTTCAATACTTTCTTTGTGTACCATTCGAGAGGTTCGAATAAAATTTTTCAGTCGAGCATCATTTTTGTATCGACCATAAAAGAAGGAACGACCTTCGCTATTTTGAAAGACAATACTTGGCGTAAACGAAACTTCAGGTGGAGCGCCTTGATCGGCATCAACCAACTTCAACTCCATATCCATAGAAAATGCTAGTTTTTCTAAAACCTTGATATCTGCATCCAATAATATTTTATTTTTCGTACTTGTAAAAACGACTAATTCTTCGCCAGATTGTGCAAAATTTTGGGATATAATTACAAGCAATAAAAAAGAAGAAATGATATAACGCATAAATTGACTCTTTAGAAAAATAAACAGCTTTATTTAATATTTGTTCGTTTGAAACAAAGATACAGAACAAAAGATGATTCAATAAGAAATTTTTAAGAAGCTGGATACGTTATACCCACCAGTATTTGGTTTTAAGATCATCAATAAAAGTAATTTTGGGTGACCCAAAAACTATTACTTTTCAGTATAATACGGTCGAAATTTGTATTCTAACAGGTCTCGTCTATCTTTGCAAAAAAATGGAAAATCGCAATAATGAAATTAATAATAACCGCCTTAACGACTAAATATACGATCAATACATCGCTTAGTCATGGACTTAAAATCAGTCTCCTTTGTTTTTTATTTAGCTCTATAAGTTTCTCTCTTTGGGCACAAAAAAACAAGATTCCTTATCATTTGTTGGACAAACAGCCGAATGGTCTATTTTATCAACGGAATACAATCGCACCTTTTTCTGGGGTAGCGATTAGCGAGAATGCTGATGGGAAAAAACTGATGGAAGTGCGTTTTAAAGACGGAAAAATGCATGGAGACGTTAAAGAATGGGGCAAAAATGGGAAAAAAATATTTGAAGCTACATTTGAAAATGGCGTACAAGTGGGCAAAGAAACACAGTGGTATGCTTCAGGCGCTCTAAAATCAGAGTTCAATTATGTAAATGGTCAATTTCAGGGAATATGCACCGAATGGTACAAGAAAAAAGAACAGAAACGTTCGCAAGGTTTATTTAAAAACGGACAAGAAGAAGGAGAGCATAAATGGTGGTATAGTACTGGCGAAATTGACCAAATCGTATTCTTCAAAAATGGATTGGCTGAGGGAACCGTAAAAAACTGGCACCAAAACGGTAAACTGAAACTTGAAAGTGCTTATACAAGTGGAAAGAAAAACGGCTTAACAACGGAATGGTATGATAATGGTCAGAAAATGACAGAAGCCAATTTTACGAATGATAAAGAAGATGGTACAGTAAATTTTTGGTCTAAAAAAGGCTACCTCGAAGCCATACAAGAATACAAAAATGGTGTACTTACCAAAGATATCAATTATAGAAGTGGAAGTATTTATACGGGTAAAGGTTATATTCAAGTATATAATGGTTCAGAAAGTTTTTACCAAGTAGAAATTACGGGAAAAGAAAAAGAACGACCTTATGATGCTAAAGAAATTATTTATATAGTAGACGGCATGCTCTTGCAATTGATCACTTCGCCCGTTTCAGAATTTGCGAAGACAGATAAATCGGAATCAGAATTGCTAAAAGAGTATAGTGCTTTCGAGGAGGCTTATATTGAGAAAATGACTGCCTCTAGCATTGATATAAAATCAGCAAGTGGAAAAACTGCAAGCGGAAAAGAATACCTTTATTGGGAATTTGTATCGCCTAGCTCAAAGGAAAAAGTTCAAAAAGCACGTACCATTCAGGAAGAACATTACCTGTCTGTTATTTGCAATAAACAAGTTCTAAGTTTATATGCCATTGTAACGAATTCGGATGAACCTCAGGATGTCAAAGCAATGCTAAAACGTATAGCCGATACGATTAAAGTAGATAAAAACCGTATTGATCTGAATGCTCTTATTCGGTAATTCAGAAATTGATTTACTTCCAATACAATGCCATATAAAACTATACGCCAACGGTGACCTGAAACATTTCTTCTTTATTCAAGTATTTTCGGGCAAGATCTCTTAGCTGCTCTGGGCTAATGGTAGTTATTGTATTTACAAGGTCATTAAAGTCTTCGTATTCAAGATTTTCGATAGTCATTGTTTTTACAACTTCTGCAATATTGAATGGTCCATCAAGCATTCCCATCATTGTCCCCATGAGGTAATTGCGTACCATTTCCAGCTCTTCATCTCCTACCAATTCTGTTTTTAATCGCTCAAATTCAATATATATTTCTGCTAGTGTTTTTTCTACAAATTCATTTCCTACCTCTGTTGCCAAATTAAAATAGCCATCATACAACATCGAATCTAAGGAAGAATAAATATTGTATGTATATCCTTTTTCTTCTCGAATATTCATCATCAATCTTGAACCAAAATAGCCGCCTAAGATGGTATTCAACATATAAAACCCTTTGAAGTCTTTATGCGTTTTGTTAAACATTCGACGACCAATTCGTATGGCAGTTTGAACAGTATTAGACCGTTCATACTTGACCACTTTAGGAGGATTTAAGGCATAGTCTAAGTTGACAATTCTTCTTGTATTGTTGGTTTTAATTTGCCCTAAATATTTGTTGAGTAAATCGAGTACTGCATTATCTGTTTTACCACTAATAAATATAATGCAATTACTTAGGTCATAATTTTTCTTAAAATGACGAAGGATATCTTCTCGGTGGATATTGGCATAACTTTCAGGAAAACTATTGTATCCGTAAGGGTGATCACTACCAAAAATCAGTTCTGTAATTTCTCGATAAGCCACGACATCATTTTTCGTCAAATCTACTTGAAGCGATTGTTTACTATTTTCTTTAAATATTCTTAACTCTTCTTCGGCAAAGGCTGGTTCTGTAATAATTTCCGCTATAAGCGGCAAGAGTCTTTCAAAATATTTATTGAGCGAGTACAATACAATGTTTGATGTATCCAGATTATAAGGCATACTGAGCGTACCACCATAAAAATCAACAATTTCTGCAATTTCCGCCGATTTTCTGTGAAGCGTACCTTCTTTTAGTAAGCGAGAAGTAGGTCTTGAGATCAGTTTTTTATCTTCGAAAGGCCGACCAGCAAAAAAGACAATTTCTAATTTCAGTATTTCCTGCGTTCCCATTTTACTCTCGTATACAACAACGCCATTATCCAAATGATGCAATACTGGATGAGGTAATGTAAGCGATACAATATCTTTAATGGGAGGCTGTATAGTTCGATTTGGCATATTCCTAGTAAAATTAAGCCGCCAAAAATACCAAATAATTGATGATAAAGTGCTTTAATTCACAAATATTCAAATATTAAAGATAAAACTATCAAGTAAAAATGCATAGAATAGGCAGTTATCAACATTTTGTTGATTTTTAATAGTGAAAAAGTTGATAAGAAGAACTATTTTTGTTTTTTAATAAACATTCAGAAAATTATTAATACCATTATGAAGTTTAGTGTATCATCTTCTGACTTCTTGAAGCAATTGCAAATAGCAGGAGGGGCTATTGGCTCCAATCCTGTATTGCCAATACTAGAAGATTTTTTATTTACCATTACAAATAATAAACTTACAATTGCCGCAACTGATTTAGAAACCTCTATCACTACAGATATTGAGGTAATGTCTGATTCGGACGGTTCGGTAGCAGTACCTGCAAAAATATTGCTCGATACACTTAAGGAGTTGCCACCTCAGCCTATTACAGTTGCTGTAAACGACGAAAACTACGGTATCGAAATCACATCTGCATATGGTAAGTATCGTTTAGCAGGAGAAAATGGTCAAGATTTTCCAAAAATTCCAGAACCAGAAACGGTAGATACTATCAATCTACAATCTCCAGCGCTTTCGCAAGCAATCAGTAAAACCTTATTTGCAACAAGCAATGACGAATTGCGACCTGCAATGACTGGTGTTTACTTTCAAGTAGATTTCAATAAACTAACCTTTGTTGCTACTGATGCACATAAGTTAGTCAAATATACTTTTAAAGATATAGAAACAGAGGTATCTACTTCTTTTATTGTCCCCAAAAAAGCACTCAATTTATTAAAAGGTGCCTTACCTTCAGGAGGAGAAGTAAAACTATCCTTCAATAAAGCAAATGCCTTTTTTACTTTTGATAATGTAAATTTAGTTTGTCGTTTGATTGATGCTCGTTATCCTGATTATAATGCAGTGATTCCTGTTGACAATCCAAACTTGTTGACCTTATCTAGAGGAGACTTCCAACACTCGCTAAAACGTATTGCAATCTATGCAAACAAAACAACCAATCAGGTTATTTTAAATATCAATGATGGTAGTTTGACTGTTTCTGCACAAGATTTAGACTTCTCTAATGAAGCCACAGAGCAATTGACTTGTACTTATACAGGTGATCCATTAACGATTGGTTTCAATGCCAAGTTTTTAATCGAAATGCTCAACGTCTTGGAAGGTGATGAAATAAAATTAGAACTTTCTAGTCCTACTAGAGCTGGAGTTTTATTCCCTATGGAAAATGCAGAAGAAGAAGAAATTCTGATGCTTGTAATGCCTGTTATGCTTAGTAACTAGTAATGAATAAAATTATACTAAAAATCCCCGATTCAATAATAGATTGAATCGGGGATTTTTAGTTTGTATTAGTTAAGCGTAAAGTCGATCACTATCTAATTTAAGCAAAACGCCAATCATTAAGGTAAAGCCTAATAGAGAAGACCCCCCATAACTAATAAAGGGCAGTGGTATTCCTATAATAGGAACTAGCCCCATTGTCATCCCTATGTTTATAAGAAAGTGTATGAAAATAATGCCTGCTACACTGTAGATGTAATAGCGAGAAAAATCGGCTCGTTGTCGTTCTGCAATTACAGTCATTCGAATGAGCAATAGCAGAAAGAGACCTATTATACCAATACTTCCAATTAGCCCTTGTTCTTCCCCGACTGTACAAAAAATAAAATCGGTAGATTGTTCTGGTACGTAGTTCAGTTTCGTCATTGTACCTTGCAAAAATCCTTTTCCTTTTAGACCACCTGATCCAATGGTCATTTTGGATTGTAATACATTGTACAAGGCTCCTCTAGGGTCGCATTTCTCAGGACTAAGCCATACATTTATTCGTTCTCTTTGGTGCTTTTCTAATATATTATTAAACGCAAAGTTGGCTAAAAAAGTAAACACACCACCCACAACAAGTAAGGTAAATAATAACTGTGTTGATTTATTTTTCTTTGCCCTCCATTGTATAAATGCATAAGCAGAAAGCAGAACAACATTTAGTACTAATACAGGATAAAGATAGCCCATATTCACTCCAAGAATTGAAATGGCAATGACTGCTAATAAGCCCAAAAGCCAATATAATTTTTGACGCTCATTAAAAATCAAACTTGCCATCCCTGTAATAAGTAAACCCAAAATGACATAGGGTGGATCATAAATAAGTCCGAGAATTAAAAGCGTACTTGCAACAAAACCAACAATGTATAAATTGGAGCTTAGGCCTGCTCGGTATAGCACAATAAAAAAAGATAAAAAAACAATAGCCGAACCAGCATCAGGTTGTAACATTACCAAGAATATAGGTAAAGCAATGAGGCCAATCGCTATAATTTGAGAACGAGTATCTCGTATGTTTGTACTATAATTGCTTAAAAAATTTGCCATAGCTACACAGGTGGCAAATTTGGCTAATTCCGATGGTTGTAGAGAAAAACCACCAAGAGAATACCAAGAAGTGGCACCTTTTATTTCATATCCAAAGAAGATAACTCCGAGTAGCAAAACCATAGCTATGGCGTAGACAAGATAGCCAAAGGTCTGCCAAAAGGTTCGATCTATAATAATGGTGATTAATAAAACAACTGCAGAAATACAAATCCAAAGTGTCTGTTTTCCGATAGTCGTATCGAGGTCGAAAATGTTAGTTGGGTCATTTTTATCATAACCTACTGTGTAAATCATAAGCCAACCAACAGCTATTAGGCTAAGATATAAAGAGAAAGTCATCCAGTCTAAACTTCCTAAATTAGTTACATTTTGCCTATTACTCATATGGTACTATTTGGGTTTCTTATAACCCTTTAGTTAATTTTCGATTAATTCGATTGGATTAATATTGTTGTCTTTTGCAGGATAAGCACTTGGATAATCTTTTTTGATGATATATAAAAGTGCTGTTGCTTCCAGTTTAGTAGCAAAAGCGCCTGCACGAAGTTTATAGTAAGGCTTGGAGTGAATCCAATCAATATTAATTTGAGGATATTTCTGTAAAAATTCCTTTTTTGCTTTTTCCATCTTGCTACGGTCTGTTGTAGCCATCAGTTGTATTCTCCAACCAGATACCGCTTCAGTCGATCTATTTATTTCAACATATTGTTGAATCATTCTTGTTACTAGAGGATCTTCTGAAATATAGACACTTTGAGCATTTAGCATGATGCTCATCAAAGCAAAAAAGAGAATAGGAATAATTTTTTTCATAGTACTAAATTATAGCATTGGTGGGGCTACTTATAATCTTAGATTACGTCTTAAGTAATGGTTAAAAAATAACTTCCTGATTTTGTTTATGCTCTTTTGCTACTATTCTTCGTTATTTTTTTCAACGATAGCTAGTAGTTACTCTTTTTGCCTTTAGGCAAAAGCTAGGCTAATGCTCAAAAAATGCCTCGATTAGCAACAAAATTTCTATCCCCAAATCGGGAACTTATTATTCACCCATTACTAACATTATTGTTTTAAGGGTACTTCAAAAAGACTTAATGCTTCTAGCGGTAATTCTAAACAATGTACTCCAAAGCTTTTCAACTTTTCGACTTCTTGAAGTGAATTTATGTTACCCATATATTTAATTTTCACCTTAGTCGTCAAGTTTTTACGAACAAAAGTAATAAGCTCTAAGTCTGCTTGGTTATCAAGCCCTGTAATAGCTACGTAATCAACGTCAAGTTCTCCACAAAGATTGCATACTTTTTGCGTTTCATCCTTTTCGAGTAAACTAATATCAATAATGATCTTAATGATCTTTCCTCTCAAATGAGCAGCTCTAGTAATACTATCAATTTCATTTTTAAGATAAGTCCAATCATTATTTTTGATGGCACAATGATTAATTCCGATATTAAATTCATCAATTTCATCATTCACTCCACGTTTAATTTCTTCTACTTTAGAAGCTATAGCCTCATACCCCATTGGAAAACCAATAATGGTACCTACTCGCACTTTACTCGACTCTAACAATCGAGTGGCTGTTCGTACATAATATGGTGGAATACAAATGCCTTTACAAGCATATTTTTCTGCGTTTTCACAAAGCAATTTCACTTCGTCTAGGTTACAATCTGGCTTTAAATTGACTAACTCAACCATGCTCATCAAATCCATAAATCCTTATTTCTTTTATAGGTGTAATGGTAATTGTTTTTAAACCATTCACTCATAGTAGTTTGTCTTGTCCAACAGTGTTACACACTATGGATAATTCAATCACAAAATAAATAATTATAATGAGATAACGCAAAAAGGCATCAACTAATATTAGTTGATGCCTTTTTAGCTATCGAATTATTTTCTAATTAACAATTATCCTATTCTATCCATGGCAATGTTTGTATTTTTTTCCACTACCACATGGACAAGGCTCGTTTCGACCTACTTTCTTTTCTGTACGAACAACCGTTTCCTGCTTCTGACGACTTACAGACTCTGCAGCTGCTCTTGCAGCATTAGCGCCGCCACTACTACTAGGTGCCTTATTCGTTTGTACTTTACTCAAATCTACTTTTTCTTCCTTTGCCTCTCGTAGTTGTTCTTCTTGACGTAAGACAAGACCACCTCTCATAAGATAAGAAGTTACTCGCTCATTAATTCGATAAATCAATTGCTCGAATAACTCATAAGCTTCCATTTTATATACCACCAATGGGTCTTTTTGCTCAAAAGAAGCCGCTTGTACCGACTCTTTCAATTCATCCATTGAACGTAAATGATCTTTCCATTCATCATCAATAATAGCTAATGCAATTGCCTTTTCAATATCAAGCATAATAGAATCACCATTAGAGTTTATCGCAGATTCTAAATCGGCAGCAACCGGAAGTGGCTTCGAACGTCCATCTGTAAAAGGTACTGCAATACGCTTATATTTATGTCCTTCAGCTTCGTAAACTTGTTTGATTACAGGCATCAAAGCTTCTGCTGTTTTTTTCGATTTACGCTCATAAAACTCAAACACTTGTGCTTGAAAGCCATCGATGACATCATCTATATTGCCTGTACTAAATGTACCTGAATCTATTTGTGGATCAACACCTAATAACCGAAGTGAGTCTTGACGGAATCCTTCATAATTTTCAGCATTACGATTATGAACGACTAAACTTTCAGTAAGGTTTAAGAACATATTGTTTAGATCTACTTTCATGCGTTCTCCCGATAGCGCATTTTTACGTTTTTTGTAAATTGCTTCCCGTTGAATGTTCATTACATCATCATACTCCAATAGTCGTTTACGAATACCAAAGTTATTTTCCTCTACTTTTTTCTGTGCTCGTTCAATTGACTTCGTTACCATCGAATGCTGAATCACTTCACCATCTTGATGTCCCATTTTATCCATCAATTTTGCAATTCTATCCGATTGGAATAAACGCATGAGGTTATCCTCCAACGATACATAAAATTGCGAACTACCAGTATCTCCTTGACGACCAGAACGACCTCTTAACTGACGATCAACTCGTCGAGAATCATGTCGTTCAGTACCAATAATAGCCAAACCACCTGCACGTTTCACATCATCTGAAAGTTTGATATCTGTACCACGACCTGCCATATTGGTTGCGATAGTCACTTTTCCTGGTTGACCAGCTTCAGCAACGATTTCGGCTTCTCGCTGATGTTGTTTTGCATTTAGTACATTGTGACTAATCCCTCTTAGTTGAAGCATACGACTCAGCTTTTCAGAAATGTCAACCGATGTTGTACCAACTAGTACTGGGCGCCCCGCACCACTCATTTCGACAATGTCGTCAATAACATAATTGAATTTTTCACGAGCCGTTTTGAAGACTAAATCTTGCTTATCGTCACGAATAATTGGACGATTAGTAGGAATAACAACAACATCCAATTTATAGATTTCCCAAAGTTCTCCTGCTTCTGTTTCGGCAGTACCCGTCATACCTGCAAGCTTGTGGTACATACGGAAGTAGTTTTGCAGTGTAACAGTTGCATAAGTTTGTGTAACTTCTCCAACTTTTACATTTTCTTTTGCTTCCAATGCTTGGTGCAATCCATCTGAATATCGACGACCTTCCATCATACGTCCAGTCTGCTCATCGACAATTTTTACAGCACCATCCATTACAACATATTCTTCGTCTTTTTCAAAAAGGGTATATGCTTTTAAGAGTTGGTGTATAGAGTGCAAACGTTTTGACTTAACAGCAAAATCTTGAACAAGGCTTTCTTTCTGTTCTATTCGTTCTTCTTCTGTAATACCTTCAGCACTATCAATCTCCATCATTTCGGTAGCGATATCTGGCATAATGAAGAAATTAGGATCTTCACCACCTCTCGATAGATATTCTGCTCCACGTTCTGTTAAATCAATTGTCCTTGTTTTTTCTTCGATGGTAAATAAAAGTGGTTCGTCAGCCAAGTGCATATGCTTTGACTGTTCTTGCATATAGTGGTTTTCTGTTTTTTGGAACTCTACTTTTACTCCTTCTTCACTCAAAAACTTAATTAAGGGACGATACTTTGGTAAAGCTCTATGAGCTCTTAATAAAGCCAAACCTGCTTCTCCTTCTTCGACACCTGTGATGCCATCTTTGAATAATTTTTTAGCTTCTGCTAAAAAGTCTGTTGCCAACTTTCGCTGTGCATTAATCAATTTTTCAACTCTTGGCTTTAAGGCGATATACTCCTGTTCTTCGCTACCTTCAGGTACAGGACCTGAAATAATGAGTGGCGTACGAGCATCATCTACTAATACCGAATCTACCTCATCAATCATAGCAAAGTGGTGCTTACCTTGTACCTTTTCGCCAGTTGAGCGCACCATATTATCTCTTAGATAATCAAAACCAAATTCATTGTTGGTACCATAAGTGATATCACAACCATATGCTTTTACACGACCAGCCGAATGTGGTTTGTATTTATCAATACAATCTACGGTTAAGAATAAAAATTCAAAGATAGGTCCGATCCATTCACTATCACGTCGTGCTAAATAATCGTTCACTGTAATAACGTGAACACCTTGACCAGACAAGCCATTAAGGTATGCTGGTAGGGTAGCTACTAATGTTTTACCTTCCCCTGTAGCCATCTCTGCAACCTTACCATCATGGAGTACCATACCACCAATAAGCTGCACATCATAGTGTACCATATTCCACGTGATTTCTCCACCAGCAGCCATCCAACTATTTTGATAAGTAACATTGTCACCATCAATGCTAATATAGTTTTTAGTTGTTGCTAATTCACGGTCGTGCTCAGTCGCTCTAACGGTAATTAATGTATTATTCATAAAACGCCTAGCTGTTTCTTTTACGACAGCAAAAGCTTCAGGTAAGAGTTCTTTTAAAATATCCTCAAGGTGCTTATCTCTTTCTTCGATAAGCTTATCTACTTCTTT
This sequence comes from Saprospiraceae bacterium, assembly GCA_020630735.1. Lineage (GTDB taxonomy): Bacteria > Bacteroidota > Bacteroidia > Chitinophagales > Saprospiraceae > JAHDIP01. Next base: position 35,346 of record JAHDIP010000021.1, read on the forward strand.
GAAGAAGTTTTCTTTTTCGTGAATATCATTTTCGCTTGAAGCCAGCTCTTTGGTTTTATTGATGTCTTCATCAATACCCGCCAAGTGTTCTGCAATACGTTTTCTAAATTCTAGCGTTTTGTTTCTTAGCTCATCATGACTAAGGGTATTCAATCGCTCGAATTCTTCGTTAATCTTTTTCACAAAAGGCTCATAAATCGCGTTATCACGATCGGTCTTTGTTCCAAAGATTTTACCAATAGACTTAGATATAAAATTAAACATAGTATTCTTGTTGTATAATATTCAAAAACAAATGGTAAAGATAAGATATATTTGTGGTGTCTATCCTTTTCTAGGTTCTTTATTGGGATAAAAATCTTCGGTTAAAAAAGAATTAAAGAGGTATAGTAAACAAATATGTATAATTCTTCTGTACATATTTTGTACCAACAGCTACAAAATGCCATTTTGGCTTATTTTGTTGGTTTTCGACTGAAATATTGTCACCTTTACTTTTTTGGGCTTAAACCATTTTCTATGAAATCCGTTCTATATTTATTAATAATCTTCTTATCGCTTACAATTCTTGTAGGATGTACCTCAAGTGAAGCATCAGATAAAAGAAATATCAAGGATTACTATTTTCCTTTGGCAGAATTGAGTGAAGGCAAAGTTTATGAATACCATCCTGTAAATAATGATTCGTTTCCGCCTTTTTATTGGTATTATCGAACAATAGAACAGGAAGGAACCTTATATCTTACCGGGCAATATTATGATGCACAATTCACACCTCAACAGTTTTTTAGAGAAGAAGTAATCAGTAATGGCACACTTTTGAATGATTATTATTTGTATGAAACGGATACGACAGGTAAGCAAGTACAAGTACCTGTTGAAATTTTATCGAATACTGTTTTCCCGTTTGAAGTAACGGATTCTTCTGGCATCTTTTTGTATAAAATAAAGTGGGCAGAATACGAAAATCCATCAAACACGATGACGCTTATTCGAAATAGGCGATTTATGGGAGACGATACTTACTCTTTTAAGGGTAAAAAATATGACTGTGTTCATTTCTTTTTGAAGGAATTATTCGATAGCCAGGCAGAAGGTCATCTAGAACACCAATTTCAAGGGAAGGAACTATACGCAAAAGGCATTGGGCTCGTTTACTATATAAAAAAGGTTTCTGATATTTTGACTTTAGAATATGAATTGATAGACATATATGACATGAAACAGTTAGAGCAAAAATTTAAGGAACAGATGAATTAGAGTTAATCCTAAAAGGAGAAAACTACATGAAAGTTAAGCGCATTATTTTAAGTAGTCTTATTTTTTGGTTATTGCTATTAGGTACTAGGCAAACAGTTGCTCAGGTATTCCCACCTGACTTTTTGTGTGTAAAAGCAGATACCTTATTATGGAACCTTCCTACCAATACTTGTGGTACCTTCAATAGCTTTGATATTTATGTTGGTGATAATTACAATGGACCTTATTCCTTGTTGATCAATATTACTAATCCTACTACTGATCTTTATTTTCATAGCAATCCTTTAAGTGAAACTCGCTACTATTATATGGAGAGTAATTACAACTGTCCAGGAGAGTTAGTCTTAACTTCTGATACCTTAAGTAATCTTGCTCCAGAAGTAGCACGTATTAATAGTGTATCTGTAAATGGTAATAATGTAGAAATCAGTTGGCAAGAAAGTGATTCGCCAGAAGTTAGTGCCTATATCATTTACAAAACAACTCCAATAGGTACCGTTCCCATTGATACAGTTTATAGTGGAACAACTTATGTTGATGTCAATGCATTAGCAGAATCAGTCAGTGAATCATATTATGTAGTGGCGCTTGATGAGTGTGGGAATACGAGTATTTTCGACTTCCAACATAGCACCATGTTTGCTGAAGCAGTAGTTGATCCTTGTGAGCAAACGATTAATTTTTCTTGGAATTTATATGATAATTGGCCCAACGGTATTGGTTCGCAAGAAATTTGGCTAGGGCTTAATGGCAGCCCACCTATTGTTGTTGATACACTTTCTGCCAATGATACTTCTTATCTTCATTCAGGTATTAATGATGCTGAAACCTATTGCTTTTTTATTCGGGCGATTCAAGCCAACACGACCATTTTTTCCAATTCTAATCAGTTGTGTTTTACCTTGGATATTGTTCAACCAATGCGCAATTTATTTTTGAAGAATGTATCTGTAAATGCTACTAATGAAGTTGAGTTATTTTGGTTTTGGGACACAGATGCAGAGATCAATACTGTAAATATTTTACGCTCTACCGAAAATACAAACTATCCTATCGTTTCATCTTCTGCTCCTACTTTTCCACTTATCGATAATAATAATGCAGTTGATCTTGGTAGCAATGCGAATGCAAGCAAACTATTTTATACTCTACAAACTATTGATGATTGCGATACTATAGCAATATCTAATTACGCCTCTACAATTTATCTAACTGGTGAAGCACTTGAAGATCGAACAAATAAAATTTCTTGGACTCCTTTTGATATAGAAGGGGCATCTATTTTGACTTATGATATTTATAGAGTGGTGGGGAGCAATACTGATTTTCTGATAACAGTTGATAGTTTGACCACTTCTTATATAGATCCTGTCAACCCAAAGAACGAAGCAGAATCAAATGTCTGTTACTTTGTAGTCGCCAATGCAATCGCTCATCTACCTAATGGCGTAAATGAGCCAATCGCTTCTCGTTCGAACACACGCTGTGTCGAACAACTAACAACACTACTGATGCCGAATGCCTTTGCTCCCTATGGCAAAAATCAAGAATTTAGACCAGTCGTTGTTTTTGGTGAAACGGTAGATTATACCCTTCAAATTTTTGATCGCTGGGGCGCACAATTATTTGAAAGTAATAATATAGATGATGGATGGGATGGACGAAAAGAGGGCAACGATATGCCACAAGGCACCTACATATATAGTGTAAAAATCGTTCAAAAAAGTGGTCGAACAATCGAAGACTCGGGTGTCCTATTTCTTTTACGCTAAGTTTTCCTTAATTTGTAAGAACTAAATCTCCAAATTTCATGCAAATAGGTGATGTTTTTGACGAACTAAATGATGGCTATACCGACAAAATTCAACGTTGGGTACCTTATTATAAAAAGTTGTGCACATCAATTGTTGATAACTTACCGAAGGACTTTTATCCACATCAAATTTTAGATCTTGGATGTGGAAATGGGAACATTTCCGCCTTGACAATCCAGCGTTTTCCGAATGCTAGCCATGTTTTGGTCGATGCTAGTCAACAAATGATTATTGATTGCAAAGCACGTTTTCCACAAGTTATTAACATTTTTTATCAACAAAATTACTTCCAAGAACTTGAATTTGAGAGAGCCTCCTTTGATTTGATCACTGCTGGTCTTTCATTACATCATTTGAAAGGGTATGAAAAGCAAGCATTTTTTAAGAAAATATACTTTTGGCTGCGTTCTGATGGTTGTTTCTCTTGTTCTGATTTGATGGTAGATAAAGACGATGAGCCACTGCATTCGAGCTATTTAGCAGATTGGAAAGAAATTGCTGAATCGAACCAAACAACTCCAGAAGAATGGCAATATATTATGGAGCATTATGAGACCTACGATCATCCTAACGGGATCGATAAACAAATCGCTTGGTTAAAAGATGCTGGATTTGAAAACCCTGGTTATACTTGGAAAATTAATGGTTGGACAAATTTATTAGCACAAAAAAAATAGATTATTTTTTGACCCCCTTTTTTGTTTTTATAGATTTCACAAAAGCATTAACCTTATAATTGACAATACCTCTGTGCAAAAGTTCGCTTCCGATCAATAGAAAGAAACCAACAATAAAGATGATAGTACGCACTAATTGAAACTGATCTACAACTGCCTCTTCAAAGAATGGACGAATACAAAGCATTTCAATAGCGATGATAAAAGCAGATACAAAAAAGAGCGCAACTGAGACTATTCTAGCGGTGTCTAAAAACTTGGGATGTCTACGACGAGTTGCTTTTTTCAAAAAGCGAGTCGTTAATTCATCTGAAGGATTTATCTTCGTTAATTCCTTGAGTATGTGTTCGGACTTTTCAAAAGCCATTGAGTTATAATAGGCTGCAGCTTTTTTGAATAAAATATCTCTATATAGATCTTGCCCATTATAAAATTTAATATTTTTTTCGATCGTCAATTCAATAATATAATCGGCTACAGGAATAAATTTTTGGTAAGCTCCTGTTTCGAATAATGCAATAGCATAATCAACTAATAATTCAAAGTATTCTGTAAACTCTAAATTATTGATTGCTTTTCTATTTTTTTCATAATAACGTACACGTTTGCGATATTCCGAAAGGTCTATGCCTTTGAAATCTTTGTATACATTCGAATGACCATATGTTGAAGGAAAACGCATTATTTCGTTTATTTGTTCTTAGTTATTATCAATTCATACAAAATAGGTTTGCTGGGACTTACATCAATCTCAAAACTCGCTATCTGAATATTCAGTAAATAAAAGCCATCTAAAATATCATTATTTACATAAATCAACTCACTTATTGTACAATTTTCCCGCACATTGTCGGGGTAAAGCCAAAATGCTTTATGTGACAATAAATGACCACCATCTTCCTCACGATCTACCGAAGGTAAATCAATTAGTAAGTGTTCTACGCCACAAGCAACTAGATATTCTATTGCTTCATGGTGTACAAAGGGTGGGTTACTTCCTGAATAATTAGTGTGTGTTTTGAGGTATTCATTAGGCATTGTCCGAATAACAATTGCCTTTGCCTCTCTCTCTTTAAATACTTTCTTTAGTTGGTCTTTATGGATGATGAGATCACCATCTTCGGTTCTAGTAGGATAAACGCTTACAAGCTTAGCTATACAGTGATAATCTTTTAAACACTGATTGATCGTATATACTTCTTTCGCTATATGTCCAACGCATTCGGTATGCGTTCCGTTGCCATGAGGGTTTAATCGAACGTTGAGAAAGTTCAATGATCCTCCTTGAGCGGTTGAACCAATAAAGTTACCAGCGATTACAGGAGTTGTTTCCATTGGTGGTGCATAGAAGCAATTGACCGTTTCAGCCCCTTCTTTAAGGGGAATGGAGATATCTAGAGGTTTACTTAAATCAACCTCAAAGATATTTTTGTTATGTTCTAATCTTATAAGCATTGCAAGATACTACGATTAATTTCGAGAATCAATCCCCCAAGCCAATTTTTCTTGTAAAGTTTGTAAAAAATTTCGATCTAATAAGCGAATTAACTTAACTGTAAAGTCGCATTTACGCACAGCAAGTCGATGTTCTGCCTTTATCATTTCAAAACGGGAGTCGAGGGTACACAAAAAATTGTCGGCACGTCCTTCTACTTCAAAGGAAATTACCGAGTTATCAGAGATCACAATAGGACGCACATTTAAGTTATGTGGCGCTACTGGAGTAATAACAAAGTTGCCTGAATTAGGAAAAATAATAGGCCCGCCACAACTCAGAGAATAGCCTGTAGACCCCGTTGGAGTTGCTACAATTATTCCATCGGCCCAATATGAATTAAGATAAGCTCCATTGATATACGTATGAATCGTAATCATAGAAGAAGTATCTCTTTTTAGTAAGGTAAAATCATTGAGCGCAAAACGAGTCTCACCAAAAAGAGGCACGCTAGATTCTAAGTAAATTAATCTTCTTTCATCTATAGAATAACGTCCTTGTTTTAGCCAAGTAATTGCTTTGGAAATTTTTGTTTTTTCCATGCTTGCCAAAAAACCTAAGCGTCCTAAGTTTATTCCGAGAATAGGAACGTTACTGTCTCTTACTAAAGTCGTTGCATTTAGTATCGTACCGTCGCCACCAAGGCTTATGACAAAATCTATATTTCTAGTCTTAAAATCTAAATAACCATCAAAAGGAGCAACATCACTTTTAAAATTAATCACATCTTTTATCTGACTTAGATAAGGAGCATAGACATAAGCGTTTACACCTTCTTCGTGTATCATATCGAAGAACTCTTGAACATATGGAGCATCTGACTCCTTATATAAGCGACTATAAATTACTATTTGCATCTAAGCAATGTTGAAAAATAAATTAATCAATTTGATCTTATTTTATTTACTATTTTTCGTTACTAAAAATGTCAATATACCCTGCATAATTCCATTTTTAGTGCCTCACAATTAGCGAAAAAATATATCGTCAATTTGATCAATCTATTTTTTCGCCATTGCTAAATCGATAAGTTAAAACTTAAAAATAAGCCTTTTTCTTTTAAATGATTCCAACTATATTCAAATACTATCACTTTATCGTAATAAACGACAAAATTTACTCCCAAACCTCCTCCTTTTAGCCAAGTATTTCCTAAGGTATTATTATTTTCTGTAAACTGTGTATCGTTCACATATCCTGTATCAAAGTAGCTCGTCAGATACATCTTTAGGGGCATAATTTTAAATTGCTGGATTGGCATATATTTTCCCCAATTAAATTCTATGTTCAATAATTCGTAGCGTAAGGTAGATTTTAAGAAAGCATAGTCTAAACCATCAATGACATAAAATTCATACCCTCTCACAAAATCGCCACCATAACCCAAGGCCCAATAATTATTGTAAGGCTGTTCATTTCGGATCAAAGCGGTTCGCCCTTTTACTAAACTAGCAAAACTAAATTTCTTTGACAAAGGAAAATATTTTGAATACTCGGCTGTTAGATAAAGACCATTTCGTTCTTTAAAAATGCCTAGTCCTTCTTTTTCGAGTACAACATACAATTGATTTCCGCTTAAAGGATAAGGTTTAATATCGCGAGTGTCATAGGTAAAATCATACCGAAGATAAAACAAACGTTGTCGTGTGGCATTGCCTAGAAAGTAATCAATATTGACCGTGTCTTGTTTTACAAAGTCGTCAATCGTATTTTGTTGAAATTCTAGTTTGAAATTATGATAGCTTCTAATTTTTGGACGATAGAGTAAAGCGCCACCTATTCGAAAACGTTGTAATAAAAACTTACCATCGAAACGAGCAAATTGTAATTTATTATCAATCGTTTTGTAAGCGATTTCTTTATTGCGAGCATAAAAAGCATTGAAGTTGAAACCTAAGTTTTGTTTTTTATTGAGCGATGGAAAAGTATAGTCTAATTCGAATTTTTGGGTGTAACCAAATTGGGTTACTAATTTTAAGCGATCCCGATTTCCTGATAGATTAATATGATAAAATCGCAAACCAAAATTAACTCGATCTAAAGAACGGTTTTGTTCTTCCCACCATACATTAAAATTTCGGTCGGCTAATTCAAAAATCGGGATTGGGAAAATATACCATCCTTCTTGTAGCTCTAAAAGTAATTTGACTTTATTATTTTCTTGGTCCCATTCTTTTACATTAAACTTTGCTAGAGTAAACAAACCGGTATTCAAAATCAGTAATCGACTTTCTTCTAAGCGATCTGCTAAATCTGTCACAGGAATACTATCTCCTATTCGAAAAGGAATTTCTCGTAAAATCGTCCGTTCTTTGGTATGCTTATTTCCTTCTATTTGTATAGACTCAACTACCACAAAATCATTTTGTGCGATCAAGAAAAAAGGGGGAAACAATAAAAAAAGACAGAGGTACTTCCACATATTCGTCAAACTTGAAACGCAAGGTAAGATTTTTTTTAAATAAATACGCAAAATTGTTTTTCTTTAATATTTCGTTAAAACTTATTGATTATAAGTAAACTACGAATAGAGTAAACCTACAATTGTAATTATATTTTCTATCTTTTTCAAAAAAAATAATTTGTCTTGGAACTTTTTGAACTAGAAAAAGCATTATATAGACCGTAACTGATTTAGTAACAAGTAAAAAATAATTCAGCCATTTCGCCGATGATATTTTGAACCAATACATCGTTATTTTTTTCAGCAATAGCTTAGGCTATTCCTTCAAAAAATGCCTTGTCTTTGCTAAAAATATAAATCTCCAAATGACCAACTCATTATTTGCTTGTTACTTATAAATGACGCCTCACTTTTTAATTTACTATTTAGTGTTTTATTTATATTCAGTTTGCAAAATTTAAAACAACAAAAATTCAATATATTCAAATGTTATTTTTTAATCAACATATTATCTTTTTCAAGTGGCTCAAGCAATCCCTAGGGATGAGTAGTCTGTTCTCTACTTCCGAACAAACAGTCGAAAGTTTAGAGATAGATTGTCTGGGCACGATTTCCATCTAACAGCTTACCTTTTTAGTAGCTGTTAAAAATGCAGCTACGAAAATTCTACTTTATTTTTCTTTTCGTTTTCTTTTCAAGGCTGCATTTTTGAGTTGTTCAAACTCAAGTTTATGATTCAATAGTTAATTCAACGAATCGTTATACTTGACAATCTGTTTGACTCAACACCTCCAAATCTACGTAGTTATACATTAGTAATTATTGGTCATTAACTGTTTGGCTTTAAAACCAAAAATCAATGATTAATCAATTAATAATTAAATCCGCATAGTGGCTAAAGTGCCATGTCATGCGCAAGGAAGCTATGAATATTAGTAAATGATTTTCTTGAAGCTTTGAAATACTAAAACACGGTAGCGTAGTTCAATCGGTTGAGCGCGGGATTGTCTATCCTGAAGTTGCGAGTTCGAGTCTCGTCGTTACCGCAAGTGACATATGTTGCCTTCGTAGTCCAACTGGAAGAGACAGTGGTTCGAAGAGTTTATTGGGAAATTATTAATTGGTCTGCAAATGCCATTTTTTTGTTTATCCGTCGTTACAAAATTGCTCATTATGCTAAGGCATAACTCCGCATTTTGCGTCTTGGCTAATCAAAAAAATAATCATTATCGACTCAAAGAACAAAACTCCAATAAACTCTAAGCACCATACAGTATGAGTTCGAATCTCATCGAGGGTACTAAATAGGGCTAGC
>JAHDIP010000021.1:44410-45806 GCA_020630735.1 Saprospiraceae bacterium
ACGGAAGGGCAAGCCAATAGGTGGTGGCCGCTGTCTTGAAAACAGTTAGGAGCTAATGACTCGTGTGGGTTCGACTCCCACTTCTTCCGCTGAAGTAAAATGGACGTGTACTCAAGTGGCTAAGAGGATGGATTGCAAATCCTTTATTCGGGAGTTCGAATCTCTCCACGTCCTCACATGATGAAACACTAAATGAATTATTAATTAATTGATTGATTGATTTACTCATTGATTGCATTCGATCGTAAATGATTGATACTATAGAATGAGTTATGATTTAATCAAAATGGTGGATCTAGTTTAACAGGTAAAATTCCGCATTGTGGCTGCGGCGAATAGGGTTCGAGTCCCAGGTTCACCCCAAAATGATCAGATGTTTTTACCAAGAAGTTGGTAAGCATTTGGAACAAAAGTTCTTTGAAAAAAGTATGAGCGAAAGCTCATAAATGATAAAACGATGCTTGAGTCGTTGCCTCTTCGGAGGTGTAGATATATCGTTGTAAGACGGTTAAGAGGGAGTTTCCACAACTCTCTGCCAGTGATTTCTCACAGGTCTGTTCAAGCAAGCACTGTCCTGCCCTGACGTCCAGTTGGGGTCTTCGATTAGCGTCGGAGTACGGAGGATGAAGTCAGTTTATTAGGTCCCTTGGACAAGGATAGTTTCTTGGTCAACGATGAGGAAACAAGGGAGGTAGCTCTCCAACCTAATAATGCTAAGCTGACGAGTTCTGATTGGATAAGGTGTAGAATAACTGTATGAGTATTTACCGATACGAATGCTTTTGTTCAGTATAAAAGGTGAAAGGTAACCTCACAAGTTACCGTAGTAATCTTGAAGTACGGCACAGTAGGCTTGGTAAGCCGAAACGCAGGAGGCGTGTTGTATTCTGTACCTCAAAAGGGTATGGAGCAGCTGGTCAGGCACGTCTTAGTGGAACATTCGAATAGCTCAGTTGGTCAGAGCATTGGTTCCAAACCAAGGGTCATCGGTTCGATTCCGATTTCAATACCGTAAAATGCAAAGACCTGACCAGCACTATGTAATCAAAATGCCTAATTCCCAGAGGTGTAAGCCTAACTGGGAACCGCCCAAACTCGCAAGGTGAGGGAGGTTTGATGGATTTCTGCACTTTAAGCGAACGTTAGAAGCGCGGCTGAATGCCCAAGATTCTGGGTAGAAGGAAAGAGGGAAGTCGAGAATGCGTAGTGCGATGAGAGACAAGCCACTCTCTAAAAAAGGCGGCGTTGTCGGCAGACCAACCTGGTTGGTGGACAAGTTGAGAACTTAGGATGTAGCAATCTTGAGGTACTGCAACAAAGGTGTCGATATCAAAGGTTTAGTCTCAACCTTTTCTGCGAATATAGCTCAATGGTAGAGTCTCTGGTTTCCACCCAG
>JAHDIP010000246.1 GCA_020630735.1 Saprospiraceae bacterium
TAAACGTATATCTTTCATTTAATAGATTATCGTATTTTTGTTTTTTTAAATAAAACAATAATGAATTCAATGCAAGCAACCACAGCTCCGTTCACAGCTCAATACTCAGCCAACTTCGCTGAATTACTACTCAGCTTAAATTGCAGTATTGCTGTTAGTACCTATCAAGCAGGGAAAGTCGTCTTTATTAGTCCAAGAGATAAAGATAAATTGGTACAGCTACCTCGAACGTTCAAAAAGCCGATGGGAATAGCCATTGATCAAGATAGAATGGCAGTGGCTACTAATTTTGAAATCACTGTGTTGAAAAATTCAAAAGAGTTGGCTCAAAGCTATCCTGGGAAGAAAGGAATTTATGATGCTATGTTTATGCCCCGTGCTACTTATTACACAGGAGGTGTAGATATCCATGATTTGCATTTTGGAGGAGATAAGCTTTGGGCAGTCAATACTTCCTTTTCCTGTATTTGTACCATAGATGATCAATTTAGTTTTACCCCCGTTTGGCGACCCAAATTTATTGATCGTTATGTTACAGAAGACCGTTGCCACCTCAATGGTATGGTTATGCAAGACGGAGCACCATTATATGTGTCGGCGCTTGGTACTGGAAATAGCTATCAAAGTTGGAGAGAAAACATAACGACTGGAGGAGCCATTATTCATGTGCCCTCAGGCGAAATTATAATCAAAGGCTTGGCAATGCCACACGCTCCAAAATTGTATGATGGCAAATTGTATTGTTTACTATCAGCTAAAGAAGAACTTATTTGTGTTGATCCTGAAAAAGGGACTTATGATGTTGTAAAAAAAATCCCTGGCTTTGTCCGAGGTATGGCTCGCCATGGAGATTTTCTCTTTATCTGTACATCAAAATTAAGGCAAAACTCTAGCACATTTAAGCATCTGGAGATAGCGCAAAAAGCAAATCGTGCAGGAATTATCGTTTTACATATGCCTACTATGGGCATTGTCGCTAATTTTGAATGGAAAATGAGTGTTGATGAAATTTATGATATCCAGATTTTACCTGATATGATAAGACCCAATATCCTCAACACCTATGAAGGAAAGCATCACCAAGCCTTGCATATTCCTGAATCAACTTATTGGGGTGGACAAAAGAAGGAGTAGTCAATTTTGAATCTATTAATTTGAAATTGACGGAATTAATAAGTAGCTCACGATTTTTAAAGTAAAAAATAAGGGCAAACTAAACGGCATAAAATACAAAGTCATTCTCTACACTTTCCTTGAAAAGGATAATATAATCAATATACCATCTTCCTTTATCCATTTTGACCATAAATTCGTTAAACGCCTTAATCGAAACACGAAGGAGTTTAATTTACAATGTACTTTGTACACTAATTTACTTCTTGTAAATCGGACTAATATTTTATACAATTTTATGCATTAATGTGACATTTATACATTCCTATTTCCTTCGACAATAAGCCATTCTTTTATTTTATTTTATTTTTACATATTTATTTTAAATAATTTTATATAACATTAAAAATCTACTCGTTATGATAAACACAACAAGTAATCTTCAACAAGCAGGCTAACACTTTACAAAAACATACAATATATACTATATCAAGCTTTTGTGAACTTTACTCGGACTAAAGTTAACACAATCTTCATCTTCGGAGCTTTGTTTATGAAGCGCTACATACTACTTTTGCCACTGCCTACAAAAAGTAATCCTATCCTAATCACCCAATTATAATCTCTACTATCACAAGCCATTTTTTCAAACTTATTGTTCATTTAAACCAAAGGTTATGCAAAAACTTTTTACAACTATTTTGTTTTCATTTTTAACGATCTGCTTGTTTGCCCAAGGCTCACTAACAGGTAAAATTATTGATGAAGAAACTAAAGAAGGTCTTATTGGTGCTACTGTAACAATTGAAGGAACAGACCAAGGGACCGTTACTGATTTTGACGGTAATTTTACTATTGAAAACCTGAAAGACGGAGCCTACAAGCTTAAGATTACTTACATTGGTTATGCCGACCAAATTCAAGATGTAAATGTAGAAGGTAATACGACTTTAGCTACTGTAAATATGGCTACAGATGCCATCGGACTAGAAGAGGTTAACGTTATCGCTTCTGTTGCCATTGATCGAAAAACGCCAATTGCAGTTTCTACGATCAAAGGTAGCCAAGTGGAAGCTCTTGTAGGAAATCAAGAATACCCTGAAATTTTGAAATCGACTCCTTCTGTTTATGTTACAAAAAGCGGTGGAGGTTTTGGTGATGCTCGTATCAATGTTCGTGGTTTTGACCAACGTAATATTGCAGTAATGATCAATGGTATTCCTGTAAACGATATGGAAAATGGTTGGGTATACTGGTCTAACTGGGCAGGTCTTAGTGATGTAACGAGCCGTGTACAAGTACAACGTGGTCTGGGTGCTTCCAAACTGGCTGTTGCTTCAGTTGGTGGTTCGATCAATATCATTACAAATGCTGCTGAAATGAGTCAAGGTGGAGCTGTTTCTGTTGGTGTTGGTAACGATGGCTACCTCAAAACAGGCTTAATGCTTTCTACTGGTATGCTTGAAAATGGTTGGGCTGTTTCTGCTCAAGGTACCTACACTCGTGGCGATGGCTACATTGATGGTACTGCATTTAGAGCAAGTTCTTACTTTTTGTCTTTATCAAAAAGAATTAATGACAAACATTCTTTTTCATTAACTGGTCTTGGGGCACCTCAATGGCACCATCAAAGAACGGTAAGTCGTTTCGACAATATCACCATAGGAACGTACAGAGAAAAAGGAGCTAAATTCAACCAAGTATGGGGAGAAAAAGATGGTGAAGAATTTTCTTGGAGAAAAAACTTTTACCACAAACCTAAAGTATTTTTAAACCACTATTGGAATATTTCTAATTCAACAAATCTTAAAACTTCCGCCTACGTTTCTGCTGGTCGTGGTGGTGGTACTGGACCTCGTGGTCGTATCAATGATTCTAACGGAGACCGTATTTTCGATTCTTACTCTGGTGACGGAGAAGGTATCCATGATGAAAATGGACAAGTACGTTGGGACGATATAGTCGCTTTTAATCAAGGTCAATCTTTTGAAGAATGGGGAACAAAAGATACTAATAGTGGTGACGATCCTTTTGCAGGACAATATACAACGACTAGTAGCGGCAATGGATTTATCCGTAGAGCTTCTATGAACGAACACAACTGGTATGGTGTCTTATCTACATTAACTCAAGAATTAAGCCCTAGCCTTAATTTAATCGCTGGTGTTGATCTTCGTTATTACAGAGGTTTACACTACAGACGAGTAGATAACCTTTTAGGTAATGACGCTTATAAGAGTCGTAGAGATGTAAATAATCCAGACAACTATATCACTTCTGAAGGTAGAGCAGACGGAAATATTTTAAACTATAATAACGATGGTTTGGTACGTTGGGGTGGCGTCTTTGGTCAATTAGAATATTCTCAAGACAAATTGACTGCTTTCCTTTCTTTATCTGGATCTAACCAAGGATTTAAGCGTATTGACTACTTCAACTATTATGATGAAGAAACTCGTACAGCTATTTCTGATACCATTACGACAATTTCTTCTGCTGATTGGTTAGCTGAAAATCCTTCTCAAGAGTCTGAATGGGAAAACTTTTTAGGTGGTACGGTAAAAGCTGGTGTTAATTATAATATCAATGATAATCACAATGTATTCCTTAATGGTGGTTTCTTTTCTAGACAACCTGTTTTTGATAATGTCTTCATTAACTTCGTAAATGAAGTAAACGAAGATGTTCAAAACCAGACGATTTATGCCCTTGAAGCTGGTTATGGTTTCCGCAATAAGCAATTGAGATTAAACCTTAATGGATACTATACGAACTGGGGTAATCGTCAGTTTGATATCGGTGTAGATTTGCAGCAGCCTGATGGTACAGTAACTGAAGGTAGAGCCTTATTTAATAATGTTGCTCAAGTACATACTGGTGTAGAGCTTGAAGCTACTTATAAGCCTATCTCACAACTAAGCCTAAGTGCTATGACATCTATTGGTAACTGGGTTTATGCTAGTGACTTTACAGCAAATATCCAAGATATCGACAATAATGTATCTGCTGGACAATTGACAATCTACGGTGATGGTCTTAAAGTTGGTGATGCTGCTCAAACAACAGTTAGTTTTGGTGCTAACTATGAGCCAATTAGAGGTTTGAACCTCTATGCAAGATACTTTATGTATGATAACTTATATGCTCACTTTGATATTGATGATCCTGTTTTCCAAAGTGAAGGTGGCGAAGTGTTAGAATTACCGACATACTCTTTATTAGATGCTGGTCTTTCATATGGTTTCAAACTTGGTGGACTAGATCTTACAGCACGTTTCAATATGAATAATGTGCTTGATGAAGTATATGTTGCTGAATTATTCACTAACAATGCTGTTTTAGACGACAATCGTGGCTTTTTTGGCTTCGGTCGTACATGGAATGCTGGTTTGAAAGTTAGATTCTAATCGTCTCTAAAAAATTATAAAAAAAGCCAATTCTCAGATGAGAATTGGCTTTTTTTTTCGTTATAACAATAAAGTTATATATAAAATACATTAAAAACCATTTTGATATATTACTTTTGCATAACCCACACTTTTCTTAAAGACTTGTTTACAAAAACATCCATTTTAAAATTTAAATTAACCACATTCACATGAAAAAAATAGTATTTACACTACTAAGTATTTTTGTATTAAGCATCAGTAATGTCTCATCTCAAGATATTCTTATCACAGAGTTGATGTATAACAACCCTGGAGCCGATGATTACGAATTTTTAGAATTGTATAATAACTCTTCTAACAATATCGATTTAGCTGGTTACTCCATTACTTCGGGTATTACACACACTTTTGCTGCTACAACAATTAATGCTGGAGAATACATCGTTCTTGCTAAAGATTCCGCAGCATTTGAAATTCAATTCGGTATTACTCCTTTACAATGGAACAGTGGAAGCTTAAACAATACAGGCGAATTGGTTGAATTAACAGACAATATGGGAGTTGTTGTTACTGATGTTACTTATGGTAATAGCGGTGACTGGTCTCACTGGGCAAATGGTGGCGGTTCTAGTTTAGTACTTTGTGATCTTACTGGATCAAATAGTGATGTTGCTAACTGGCAACCTGCTATTTCTAGTACAGGTACAATGATTGGTGATATTACCATCCTTGCTAGTCCTGCTGCTCCAACTATTTGTTCTGTAGATCCGCTTGTGTCTTTTGTAGGAAGCGGTTTTACGGTGAATGAAGATGTAGGTACAGTCGATATCAGAATTGCTATGAATTATGGAAGTTCAAGTTCTGCTGCTGAAGTAGTAGCAAGTTTTAATATGGGCGCTTCATCTGCAACTATTGTAGATGACTTTACAGCCGATGCTTCTACGACCTTAGCATTTGCTGCGGGTGCGGTTAATGATACGCTTACACTTAGTATTCCTATTATTGATGATGCTATTGAAGAAGCAACAGAAATTATTGCTTTTACTTTAGAAATGAATATGGGTTGTCAAATAATGCCAAATGGCTTTTTCTCTTCTTTTAGTGTTGTTGATAATGATACACCACTTACCAATGCTTTATTAATTTCTGGTGTATTTGATGCTCAACCTGGTGGAAGTACTGGCGCTAAAGGTTTAGAATTATATGCGTTAAGTGATATTCCTGATTTAAGTATTTTTGGTGTCGAATCTGCTAATAATGGAGCAACACCTTCAAGCCCTGAATTTACATTCCCATCTGTAGCTGCTACAGCTGGAGACTGTATTTATGTTGCTGCTGATAGTGCTCTATTTGCTGATTTCTTTGGTTTTGATGCCAATTACGAAAACGGTGCAATGAATATCAATGGCGATGATGCTATTGTATTATACGAAAATAATACGTTGATTGATGTATTTGGAGAAGGTGACGGAACTGGTTTGGCTTGGGAACATACAGATGGTTGGGCTTATAGAAATGATGCAGCTGGTCCTAGTGCTACATTTATTGAAGGCAACTGGCAGTATAGCGGTATCAACCAATTAGAAGATGGAACGGATAACGCAACAATGACTGTTCCTTTCCCTACTTGTTCGTATTCTTCTGTTCCTCCTACCGAAATCGAAGCTACCGATGATTATGTAGAAATGCCTGAAGGTGATATACAAGTTACACTTACTCCTCTTGGCAATGATATTACTCCTAATCCAATCACAAGTTTAACCATCATTACTCCTCCTACGAATGGTACTGCTACTGTAGATATGATGAATAGTACTATTCAATATATTCCTAATGATGATTTCTGTGGAATGGACGAATTTACATATGAAGTATGTGATGCAAACAGTTGTGATCAAGCCCTAGTTACCATTATTGTTCCTTGTCCTACAGTCTACAATGTGACAGACATAGCTGGAATTACAGGTGTCGATACTGAAGGGGTTGCTGTTGCTGCAGGTCAAACAGTTGAAATTACAGGTGTTGTACATGGAGTAGATTTACAAGGTGCAAACCCTGTTCAATTTACGGTGATAGATGCTACCGATGGTATTGGTTTATTTAGTTCAAATGACTATGGTTATACCGTTGTAGAAGGTGATGAAGTAACAGTACAAGGAACAGTCAATCAATTTAACGGTTTGACTCAAATCAATCCTGATACAATTATTTACAACTCTGCAAATAACACGTTGGATAACGCTGAAACGGTTACTGTTTTAGACGAAAATACAGAATCTAATCTTGTAAAAATCGAAGATCTTTTATATGTTGATGAAGGTCAATGGTTAGGTGATGGTTCAAGCTTTAATGTAGATGTTATTGATGGTTTAGGAAGAACCTTTGCTCTTCGTATAGATAATGATACTGAACTTGCTAATATGCCTGCTCCTTTTGCTGGTGGTACTACGTTTAATGTAACAGGTATTGGAGGACAATTTGATACGAGTTCTCCTTATGATGAAGGCTATCAATTATTCCCACGATATGGTGCTGACTTCGAAGCTACGACAAGTACAAATACACCTAGCTGGGCTAATGGAATGAAGTTATATCCAAATCCTGCTACAAACCAAATTATCATCGAGTCGGATATAATGATGACTAGAATTAGTATCAGCAATATTTTAGGCCAAAAAATTTATGAAATTAATAATGCTGAATTATTAGAGCAAGTAAATCTTAAAGGTTTAGATGCTGGTGTATATATCGTCACTTTTACTAACGATAACGAAAGCTGGTCTACTGAGTTTGTAAAACAATAATTTTCAACTTCTTCAATAAACATAAATCATCCCGAATTTTCGATTAGAAAATTCGGGATTTCTTTTGTACAGAATCTAGTACATTTGACCTTTAAATCTGATAATTTTAGAAGCTTACTTGCCAGCTAGTAGACCAATTCATAAATGCTGTTTTGGGACGATACAGAAACTAAAAATTTGATATACTGGTATTCAGTTTAAGGATCATCATTGGTAGCTATCCTTTGATTCTCAGTAGCTTTAATCGTTTGATAATCCCAAAACCACTTTGGTTTCAGTATACAATAGCTTTAGGTACAGTTGTTTTGTACAAATATTTCAACTTTCTATTGATTTCAAACAAAAAGGCACTTTATTTGTTTCGTATTCAGTAAATTTGCAATCTATACTTACCGACATTCGGTTTTAGTTCAAGCGGAAATGAGAAAATGAAAGAAAAAAAGCAGACAATAGGAATTACCCTATCAGGTGGAGGAGCTAGAGGAATCGCACACATTGGCGTACTAGCAGCATTGGAACAAAATGATATTTATCCTGATATAATATCAGGAGCAAGTGCAGGCTCTATTGTTGGTAGTTTGTATGCTGCGGGCAAAAAACCTTTCGAAATACTAGAATTAGCTGCCGATATGAGTCTATGGAAAACCTTCCGACCAAGTTTTCCTTTTAGAGGCTTATCCAACCTCAATTATTTAGCTGAACAACTTTCTGAACGGATTGATGAAGATAGCTTCGAACACCTTCAGAAAAAATTATTTATTGCGATAACTAATCTCAACAAAGGGAGAGTAGAATTTATCAATAAAGGTGAATTATTTAAAATTATAGTTGCCTCCTGTTCCATTCCGCTCGTTTTTAAAGCGATCAATATCAATGGTGATACTTATGTCGATGGTGGCTTGCTGCGTAATCTGCCTGTAGAACCTATTCGAGGTTTAAGCGATGTAGTAATAGGCGTTAATGTAATGCCTCATGTGGTTGCATCTAGTAAACGGTTAGATGGTTTTAGAGCTATTGGTATCCGTACCTTCGATCTTGCTATTTGGAATAATACGCAGACAAGTATGTTTATGTGCGATGTCATTGTAGAACCAAAACGAGTAATTAAATACCATGTTTTTGAATTCAACAAGGTAGAAGAATTATATCAAATTGGCTATGACGCAGCAATGGATAAAATGGATGATATTAAAAAAGTACTCAAAGACGCAAGGGCAAAAGCACTGAAAGAGAATTAGGCAAATTAAAGTTAATAGATACTCATCTTGGATAAATATTTTTCTACTAGACTAGGCAAAAAACACAGATGATGCCTAGCATCAGCGAGTATTTTTAACGACGTAAAGTGGAAAAAGATAACTTCAAGATGGGGAATTTATTATTTTAATTTGCCTTAGTAACGGGTAAAAAATAAGTTCCGCATTTTGGCTATAGAATTTTTGAGTTTAGATAAGGAGAAAAACGCAGTGATAGCCCAGCTATCACGAGTATTTTCGACGAAATATTAACTCTAAAATACCAGCCACAAATCGGGAAGTTATTATTTGACCGTTACTTAATATTATTTTCATCAATTCATTTAGCTTCGTTTTTTAGATTTTTTGTTTTT
>JAHDIP010000022.1 GCA_020630735.1 Saprospiraceae bacterium
AAATAACAAAAAAAGTATACTTAATTTCCTACAACCCTCAATCGGTGAAAACTGATTGAGGGTTGTTTGGTTTTAAGAAATATATTTATTATTTTAGTATTGAACATGGGCTAACTACAATCCTAAAACTAAAACAGCCCCCATTTTACACCAAATACAATTTTTAATCTCATGAAAAATCCTATTGCGCAAGCTAAGCAACTGTTTAGGGAGAATGTAATTCTCTATCTGGCTCTTTTGTTGGGTCAATTATTCTTCTCCGTTTTTGTTATTTACATGATTTTTAATAGTCAAGAAACCTCAAGTTTTTCCATTCTTGGTCTATTATTTTGTCCTATCTTATTATTTTTTGCCTACTTCATTTCAAACTTTATGAACAATACTCAGCAATGGTCGAAACATCGGACAAAGAGTTTGTTAGGAAAAATAAAGCATAATCGAACGACAATGATTCTTCGAGCAGCACCTTTAGAGGCCGCTAATCTTATCTTTTTATTACTTGCATTATTCCAAAATCAATTATTCTATTTACTCTTTTTCTGCGTTGGGTTGATCCTATTCTTATACTTCCGACCTTCGACAGAAACGTTTATAAAAGAATATCCATTATCGGATGATGAGCTTGAAATTGCTAGGGCTTTAGCATAACTAAAGAGCTGGTTTACAATATATTTAGATAAAATTATATATAAATATTAGGCAAGGTATTTGAAATGTTAGCTTTTTAAAAGAGGTAATCCTATGAGAAAAGCTACCACAACTACGTTCCTAACGTTTATTATCTGTTGTTGCCTTAACGTGATGAGTGTTAATGCCCAGATTTCTACTTCCGAAAATGGAGGTGAAAAACTTTCAATGGAAGAAGCACGAAAGCAAGCTATAGAAAAAGCTATGGAAGCTCGTGAATTAAGAGAACAAGGCTTATTGGTGACAAAAAAATCTAATGTTAATAAAACGAAAGCCTTTATCGAAGAAGCAGTACCTGTAGTTGAAGAAAGAGTACGTAAAAAATCTAAAAAGAAGTCTAAACAAAAAGATAAGAAAGGAAAGTCTAAATTTCCTAAACTGAAAAAAAATAAATTAGGTCTTAATAAAGATGTTCCTTCAGAGATAGATATGGAAGAGAAGGCTTCCCTTATTAACGAAAAAGACTATTCTACTGAAGTTGATGAGGAAATCGAAATACCTGAGACGAAAAGAATCAAGCGAACAGATATTGATGACCCAAGAGTAGGAGATGATATTGTAAGAGCAAATCGAAAAGAAGTTAGAGAATCAATTACAGCTCCTTATGGTGATGCTGAAGCACCAATTGTTGAAGCTACAAAAGATCATGAATATGGGAATGCAGAAATGCCTGTAGTAGAGCGGAAAGTTGTTGAGCAGAGCACAGATATCAGTACTCGATCTAGTAATATTAATACTTCTGTAGCGAGTGATATGTCAAAAAGTACGACAACGACGAGAACAGCAATGTCGAATCCAATGACGGTAAATTCAACAACTACAAGTCCTACGATGAGTAATTCGACAAAGGTTTCTTCTGCTTATACGACTATCGAAGAACCAGAGCAAAAACTCACTCCTACTTATACAAAAGTAAATAGTGCGATATTAAATGAATACGAAGGTAAATTAGTTGTATTAAATTTTTGGTTTTCAAAATGTAAAGAGTGTTTGGAGGAAATGCCCAAGCTAAATGCTTTAGTAGATAAATACGAAGGCTCTGGCGTAACTTTTTTGGGGATGAGCCTTGATGATACGGCTGAGATCGAAAAAACATTAAAAACAAATCCATTCAAATATCAAATTGTGCCTCGTGCTAAAAGGTATACCGATGACTTTTTAGTTTTTCTATATCCTTCACATATAGTAGTAAATTCTCGTGGAGAAATTATTGCACACTTGGCAGGAAGTGGTCGTGATACATTCAACGATTTAGAAAAAGCAATAGAGTTAGGTATGACAATGAAGTAGACTAAGATACTTGTATCAGTAAAAAAGCTCATTAGACAAATTTATCTAATGAGCTTTTTTATTGATACAGATCATTCGTCTTAGGGATTTTTTATATCCTCTAGCCACTTTTCAATATTTGGACATGACTGAAACATAGGGTCGATATTGATATAAGTAGAACCTAGTTTATTGATAATCCAATCATTCATAAAAAGTCCTTTTTGTTCTTCTAAAGCTGCTTTCTGAATTTTAGAATAATCTTGTTGTAAGTTGGCAGTATGTGGAGGCGTCAAAGATTGTAATTGAACAATTCTAAAAGCCCTATCACCAGATTGTAACTTGAATTGGAATGGTTTTGATACATCAGAAACATTCATATTATCAATAGTGAAATAAATTTCAGGATCAAGGTCACTTGTCTCAAAAAAAGTATTACCCGTTTTGGGGTTTACCATTCTACCATCGTTATTATAACTCTGAACACTTTCATCAGAATATATTTTTACAGCTTCCGAAAAAGTCAACGAATCGGTTTCGATAAGAGTACGGATGGTGTCTAATTTTTGTTCAGCAATTACCAAATCATTATCAGTAATTTCAGGACGAATTAAAATATGACGAGTGTTGGTAGAGTTACCACGGCGTTCGATTAGTTGTATAAGGTGAAAGCCAAATTCGGATTCGATGATAGATGAAATTTCTCCTTTCTCTAGTTTGTACGCAGTTGCTTCAAATTCCGGAACAAAGGTTCCTCTTTTCTGCCAGCCCAAATCGCCACCTGCTCTAGCCGATACAGGATCATCAGAATATTGACGAGCAAGTTCGGCAAATTCTCCTGTTCCGTCTAAAATTCGCTGGCGAACTTCTTCTAAGGTGCTTATCGCAATTTGTTTTTGCTCCGAATTGACTGTTGGTTTTACAACAATTTCACCAATTTCTACTTCGGAGTTAAAATAAGGTAAACTATCAACAGGAATACGATTGAAAAAAGATTTGACTTGTGAAGGCGTAATCGTTACACCAGCCATCACTTGTCCTTGCATTCGTTCGATCAAAATTTGGTTTTTAAGATCTGAACGAAAACTTTCTTTAACATCATTTATCGTTTGTCCATAATAAGATTCAAACTGGCTGATATCGTTGTTCATATAAGCTAAGATTCGATCGATACGAGCATTAAGTTGAGCATCGACTTCTTCTTCTAATACCTCCAAACTATCCAATCGAGCTTGATTGAGCAGAAGGTTTTGAGCGAGCAAATTCTCAAGAATATCGCAACGAGCGTTTTCTGGAGCTACCCCTTGTTGAGCAGACATTAAGGCATATTGTTCTTCCACATCAGAAAGCAATACAGGCTCATTACCTATAGTACCTACTACTTTATCGATGATAACTCTGTCTTGCGAAAATGCTGTAAGTTGAAGTAATAAACAGCCAAGGACTAAAAATATATTTTTCATTATAGTGATTTTATCTTTCTTAAAAGTCTATTCCAGCTAATTGGTATAAATTTTCACATTATTTCTTCGAACTTCTTTTTCATACAGTTCTTCTTTTGTCTTTACCAGAAGTTCTAATTTTCGTTTGTGTAAAATTACTTTTTTTGCTTGGTTTTCGATATACGAAAGCGGAGCTATACTATTTTTAGAAATAGTTTTTTGAACATGTAAGTAATACAAATAACTAGAGTCACGGTGTGTCCATTGATTTTTTGTAGCGATATTATTGCTAGTAATCATTCCTTTAGGAAATTGATTACTTACGGTTGCTAAGTCGTACCAAGAGCTATCTTTTAGCATGTATACTTCAGCATTTGTAGTACAGTATTCAAGCAGCTTTTTGTAATTGTTTGCATTCGTATTTTCCCACCACTTTTTCACTTCCTCTTGATTCGGTGCATCAACAGGTAGCTTCATAAAGTAACAACGTAAGATCATTTCATCTAGTTGGAATTGTTCTTTATTTTTTTCGTAGTACATGTTCAGTTCTTGCTGATTGATGGTAGAATCGAGGCGCAATTCGATCAATTTTTTTTCGTAATTGTGCATGATTAAAGAAGAACGATAGTCTCTCACTAGTTTATCAATGTTCAAATCTTTAGGAATATTGTGTTCTGCCTCATTCATCATGACAGATTCTCGTACCCAACTTTCTACAAAAGCATTGATAAAAAGGGTGCTATCTTGTTTGTTGGCATTTTCAGGAAACATTCCTTCCAACTCAGAAAGGTAAAGGGCTTTATTAGCTACCTTAGCCAATAGCTTATCTTTATTATCTTTCTTTTCTTCCATTGGAGTACAAGCAACAACCAGTAGAATAAGAGAAATTATAAGAAAATAATATAGGTGGTGAAAATTTACCAAGAAGGGAGTTTTTAAAATCTTTTTTTGAGATAAAATAGTACCCGATTTTATTATGAAATCGGGTACTATTTTAATGGTTATTTTTTGACTAAGTTCTCAAGAACATCATTGTTGATCTTGACTTTGTACATATCTCTTAGTTCTTCTATCCATTTACGTTCGAGGTAATCTTGGTAATCAGCTACCACATAACCACGAGCTTCTTTCAATCCTTTTTCTCTTTTAGGCGTGATCTTTTCGATTTTCATAAAGTTCAACGACTTATCTTTTTTGTTTTCTTCAATACCAGATAGTTCGCCAACTTTCCAAGTCATAGCATCTAAAACAGGATTTTTACCCTTTTCAATGACTTGCTCTTGAACAGAAAGAACTTCTTTGTATTTTTCGATTACAGTACTTGATGGATTTTTTCTTGCCATCTTCTTCACTTTATTAATCATACTACTAGCTTGAGCTTTTAATGTATAAATACTAACATCAGCTCGGTCTTCGTAGTAATACTTTTTAGTCGAAGAGTTAAAAAATGTTTTTAAGCCACTTGTATCTTGTGAAGCTTTGTCCCAAACTAAAATTTTAGTAGCCTCGAATAACAAAATGCCTTCTTCATATTCTCGCATCAATGATTTAAATTCTGGATACTTTACTTCCAATTGTGTTTCTTCAAACTTCAAACAACTATCTTCTACAAAGTCGTTGTACAGAATATTAACAGCATCCTCTATTTTTGCATTTTGCCCCATACGCATACGTTTACGTGCAGTACGTTGGCAGAAACTTTCAAAATCACCTAAGGTAAAAGATTGATCACCACCGAGCGTAAACAATGGTTCATCAGATGGTTTGGGATTAGGTTTCCATTTATGAGTCAAAAAGTCTTTTGTTTGCGATTGCTTAAATTTCGTAAGTGCAAGATCATTTTCTTTAAAATTACCTTCTTTTTTTATACGAACGACCATTGCTTTTTTGGCTGCTTCAAAGCGAGCATCTTTTTGAACTAACGTTTGTAAACGACGTTTGGCAATATCGTAAGGTTCTACTTCTTTTTTACTAACACGTTTGACAATATGCCAACCCACACTACTTTCAACAGGTGTAGAGTAAGTGCCATCATTCGCCAAAGCAAATGCAGCATCTTCGAAAGCACGTTCAAAGCGGTTGATACCGAAGAATCCTAAGTAACCTCCCTTTTTAGCTGTCATTCGGTCTTCAGAGTTTGATTTAGCCAAGTCTTCAAAATTAGCACCTGTGCGAAGTGCTTTATGTAAACTGTCTATTTTTGCTTTTGTTTTACCTTGATCTTTCGATTTGTCTTTAGGGAAACGTACCAAGATATGAGCAACTTCCATTTCACCTCGAGCATCTCTAATATCATTTACTTTAATGAGGTGGTAACCAGCACTCGTTCTAACTGGTCCAACAACTTCATTTTTTTTAGCACTATAAGCAGCCGTTTCTAAAGGATAAAAACCATTTGGAAATAGGGACGTGATATAACCAATATTTCCTGCATTATCTTTAGCAGATTGATCAGTAGAAAACTCTTTAGCTAATTGCCCAAAGTCGCCACCTGCATCTAATTTTTTCTTGATGTCTAAAATTTTATTATAAGCAGCAAGGCTATCTTTTGGCGTAGCATTTGGCTTTACTGTAATCATAATGTGACTGATGTTCACATCTTGCTTGCTACGGTAGTATACTTCCTTCACTAGTTTTTCAGTCACCTCTTTATCTATTAGATAGGAATTTGCTAACTGACGTCTATAGCCTTCCAATTCACTCATCAAAGCAGGAATGGTATCCAACTGCATTTCTTTAGCACGCTGAACCTTTAGTTTAAATTTTACATAAAGGTCTAAGTATTCATCTAAAGATGATTTAGAAAAATCTGCTTTGGCTCCATTCGTTTTGGAATAGATATATTTAAATTCGGATACATTTACTGGCGTATCATCTACTGTAAATAATACAGGATCGTTTTGAGCAAAAGTGCTACTAATTATCAAACATAATGTTGAAAAAAGAGCTATGATATGCTTTCTCATTTGTGGTTAAATTTGTAGTTTTTTTAAACTTTCATTAATTAATGGCACGTAATAAAGTCATCAGAGTAATTAACACGTACTACTTTAAACGTTTCTAATTCGCAAAAAGCACCGCAAAATTAGCAATTTTGATGGGCAAATAGTAATAAGCCCTTAGATTTTAATGGTTTTGATGGCATTAAATTGTGTTAAAAGAACAAAGATGGGAGGTTAATCTTGATAATATACTCGTTTTACCCGTTCAGAAATACCCGTGAAAATCTCGTAAGGAATAGTATCTAAGCAATCTGCAAGCCCTTGTACAGGTAATTCTTTACCAAAAATAATGACTTCATCGCCTTCCATTGCTTCAGGGATATGACTGATATTGATCATACACATATCCATACAAACATTGCCAATGATGGGAGCCTTTTTGCCTTTAAGAAGTAGGCTATACCGTCCATTTCCTGCTTTTCGCATCAAACCGTCTGCATAACCGATGCTTATAGTAGCAATTGTCATAGGCTTTTTTACCTGACCACTACGACTATAACCAATAGTATCTCCAATTTTTACCTCCTTTATTTGAGAAATACTAGCTTTCAGAGTATACACATTTTGGAGTAAATGCTGGATTTGATGTCCACTATCTATACCATACAAACCAATGCCCAAACGTACCATATCCAACTGGTATTGTGGAAAACGGATAATTCCACTAGAATTTAGGATGTGTTTAAGTGGGGTATAACCAATAGCTGTACTTATTTTTTGGTATAGTGAAAGATACTTTTCGACTTGTTGGTTCGAAAAATCATCGTGATCTTGAGCTTCACTTGCTGCTAAATGGGAAAAAATACTTTTGACCTGAATTATTGGATGTATTTTAAGTAAGGATATTAAATAAGGGATGTCTTTTTCGGTAAATCCCAATCGATTCATACCCGTATCCAGTTTCAGGTGGATAAAAACGGTTTCTTTAGCATGAGCCAATTGTTGTACAAATCGACGAAGCAAAGACAAGCTATATATTTCTGCTTCTAGCCGATAGCGTAATAAGGTATCAAAACTTGCGACTTCAGGGTTAAGTACAAGTATGGGGAGTTGAATACCTGCTTCACGCAGTTCTACTCCTTCATCGGCATAAGCAACTGTCAAGTAATCGACTTGGTGAAACTCTAGTAGTCGGGCAACTTCTATGCTCCCACTTCCATAAGCAGATGCTTTTACCATGGCCATCATCTTGGTGTTAGCATTTAGTTTTTTGCTATACACATTGAGGTTGTGAAGCAGAGCATTGAGGTTTATTTCTAGAACGGTTTTATGTGCTTTTTTGACTAAGCGGGCAGCTATTCGTTCAAACTCAAACTGACGAGCACCTTTTAATAAAATAATTTCATCTTCAAATTTTTCTTGCCGAAACTGTTCTAAAAAAGTAGCACTTGAATCAAAAAAAGTTGACTGTATAGTTGATGAAAGGGGTGCTTTGATGGCATGAATTGCCTGACCAATGCCGATGAAGCGATGAATGTTTTTTTTGTTTAACAATTGAGCGATTTGTTTGTACAAATCTTCTTTTGTCAAACCACTTTGCAGAATATCAGAAAGTATAATAGTACGCTTCAGGTCTTTGCCTTGTTGATCAAGAAAATTTAAAGCAATATTCAAAGAAGTTAAGTCGGCATTATAACTATCATTGATAATCGTGCAGTTATTAATTCCGCCTTTTAGTTCCAATCGCATCTTTACAGGAGTCAGGTATTGCATCCTTTTTTTGATCACCTTGTTTTGGATCCCAAGGTGTAGTAACATCAACCAACAATGAATCGCATTTTCGATGTAAGCACTATCGGTATAGTGTAATTCTATTTCAATTGTTTTGTTTTGATAAAGAGCTTTGATATATGAACGAGCCTCTTTTTTTTCGATGGAAAGGATTTGTAAGGTAGCCTTATTTTTTTTTGACCAACTTAGTATGGTTTTATTTTGTAGTGTTTCGATTGCTGTATTTACTTGCTTATCATCTTTGCAAAAAACAATAGTTGAGGAGTTAGTAAAGAGCCGTATCTTTTCGTTTATTTTTTCTTCGACAGAGGCAAAACCTTCACTATGTGCTTGACCAATATTGGAAAATATACCAATAGAACAGTCTATAATTGATGCTAGTTTTTGCATCTCGTTCGTAGTCGAAATGCCTGCCTCAAAAATAGCTAAATCATGTTCTTCTGAAAGTTGCCAAACAGACAGTGGTACGCCTATTTGAGAGTTGTAACTTTTGGGACTACGAACAATATTATAGTCTTCTTGAAGCAATTGAAATAACCATTCTTTTATAATGGTTTTACCATTACTACCTGTAATGCCGATACAAGGAAGTGAAAATTGATGGCGATGATAGCTTGCTAATTGTTGTAAAGCTTCTAAAGGATTTTTCACCAAAAGAAAATTAGCATCGGGATGATCAGTAAAAGCTAATTCTTTAGAAATAATAAAATTACGAACGCCTTTTTCATAAAGACTAGAAATATAGTTATGTCCATCATGCCGTTTTCCTTCAAGTGCAAAAAATAAGGTTGTTTTTGGAAAAACTAACTGTCTACTATCTAGTAATAGATGTACGATGGTAGCCTCCGTCAATCGTTCATTGAGGGTTTTGCCATTTACAATTGAGATAATATGTTGAATAGAGTAGTTCAATGATTTTTATAAGTCGAAACCAATATCTTTTCTAAAATACTTGCCTTCAAAATCGATTAAATGAGCGTTTTTGTTGGAAGTTATAAGTGCCTCTTTAAAGTCCTTTCCGTAAGAGGTAACAGCAATAACTCTACCGCCATTAGTCAGTATAGTATTGTCTACGGTTTTAGTGCCAGCATGAAAAATAATGCTATCTTCTACTTGTTCAAAACCTGCAATTGCTTTTCCTTTTTCGTAGGCTTCAGGATAACCGCCTGATACTAACATAATAGTTGTTGCTGCTCGTTCATCAATATCAATAGTAGAGCTTTTGAGTGTTCCGTTATCAAGTCGAAGAAATAAATCGACAAGGTCATTTTTTAAACGAGGTAAGACTACTTCTGTTTCAGGGTCACCCATTCTGCAATTGTATTCAATGACATAAGGCTCATTTTTAACAGATATTAAACCAATAAAGACAAATCCTTTGTAGATGATTTCTTTTTCTTTTAGACCACGAATGGTAGGTTGGATTATACGTTCATCAACTTTTTTCATTAAAGTAGCATCGACAAAAGCGACAGGAGAAACGGCGCCCATTCCACCTGTGTTGAGGCCTTTATCACCTTCTCCTATTCGTTTATAATCTTTAGCAATCGGAAGCACTTTATAGTCTTTTCCATCAGTTAGCACAAAAACAGAAAACTCAATACCATCCAAAAAGGCTTCGATTACAACAGTGGTACTCGCATCACCAAACTTACCATTAAGCATAGATTTTAGCTCTTCTTTTGCTTTTTCTTTATCGTCCAAAATAAGTACACCTTTTCCTGCTGCTAAGCCATCAGCCTTAAGCACAATAGGGGGCTGTTGAGTATCAATAAAAGCTAATCCTTTCTGGAGTGTTTCAGTCGTAAACTCTTGATAAGCCGCTGTAGGAATATTAAAATCTTGCATAAATTTTTTGGCATATGCTTTACTTCCTTCGAGCATTGCTCCTTCTTTTGATGGACCAATGATAATGATATCTTTGGTTTGAGGATCATTTTTAAGGAAATTATAGATTCCTTTTACAAGTGGTGCTTCAGGGCCAACGACGATCATCGTTATTTTTTGGGCTATTGCAAAAGCCTTTATTTGGTCAAAATCATTGGGGTTTAGGTCTATATTAGTGCCACAAGATGCTGTACCAGCATTACCAGGAGCAATAAATAATTGTTGACAAAGTGCACTTTGATTGATCTTCCAAGAAAAGGCATGTTCACGACCTCCTCCTCCAAGTATTAGTATGTTCATCTGCAAACTATTTTAAATTTTGGGACAAAGATAATAAAGTGAGAGATAGCTGTATTGTAAAAATATTCTTTTAATCTTTTTGTAATGTCTGCTTTTACTTACCTTCGTGACGCATTTTTATTTATTCTCATATGATTTCATACATAAAAGGTCTAATTACTTTCAAAAATCCTGCTTACATTATTGTCGAAACAGGTGGTATTGGCTATCATGTCAACATCAGTTTGAATACCTATACACAAGTTGAAAAGTTAGAACATGTAAAAATACTTACTCATTTACATATAAAAGAGGATAGTCATACGTTGTATGGCTTTGCAGATGAGGCAGAACGGAGTATTTTTCGGAACTTATTATCAGTATCAGGTATAGGAACGAATACAGCACGGATACTTTTGTCATCTATGACTGCTGATGAGGTAAGAGCGGCAATAGTAGGAGAAGATGTGATGGCATTTAAGAAAGTAAAAGGTGTAGGACCGAAAACCGCAAAACGGGTAATTTTGGACTTAAAGGACAAGATTATGAAAGAATCTGGGGATACACCTTTATCTATTACGCCTAAAGACAATACAATAAGAAATGAAGCGTTATCTGCATTAGTAGCGTTAGGATTCGCAAAAATAAAAGTCCAGAAAACCCTCAATAAAATTTTGAGCGAACAAGCCGAAGTAAATAGCGTAGAAGATTTAATAAAAATTGCGCTCAAGCAACTTTCTTAGTAGGCATCTTAAGCAATTTGTCTATTCCCTGCCCGAGGCAGAGATTTCAAAGTATGTAAAAAATCAAACATATTATGAGCTTTCTCGTATTTAAGGAAAGCTTAATGTTTATTTGTGTTATTACTAGGAAATAATAACTAGAATAATGTTTTTCAAACCTTTTTCATTTTTGGGTTCAAATGACTCAAAATTGTTAAAGTTTTGGGCTTTAATCAAAGATAACAACTATCAACGTTACCTTTTAGTAATAACTATTGATCATTATAATAGTATTTAAATTTAACAAGTATCGTAAAGAATACGGTACTTCAATACTCTGAGAGTCGTCATTATGAATCAAGGACCTTTTTTACTCTGCATTCTATTTGTATTAGGATTGTTCTCTACCATTTTTGCGAATGGTGGACACTCCAACTTATCTGATCCGTATATACCTGAATATGTTGTTGTTACACAAGATACGGTACCACCTATTGAAGACCGATATGGTGACTTTATTAATGATTCTGGTAATAATCCTTTCGATCTGAAGGATCCTAATGTCATAGATCAAAAAGTAGAGTATGACCCAGAATCAGGATATTATATCATTTCCGAAAAAATTGGCGATGATTATTTTCGTATGCCAACATATATGACTTTTGAGGAATATCTCGATTGGCGGGCAAAAAAACAACAACAGGATTATTTTGATCGTCTTGCAGGAGTAAGTACTGGCGATGGTAGTTCGGGGGAACTTATCGATCCTATTGAAAAATATGATATAAAAAACAGTTTAGTTGATCGTCTTTTTGGTGGTACAGCTGTAGATATACGCCCACAAGGTAATATTGATCTTACCTTCGGAGTTGATTTTCAACGAGTAGACAATCCTATCTTGACTTTACGTCAACGTCGTCAAGGAGGATTTGATTTTGATATGGGGATTCAGATGAACGTTACAGGTAAAATTGGTGAAAAGTTGAACTTGTCTACAAATTACAATACACAAGCAACATTTGATTTTGAAAATCAAATGAAGTTAGAGTATAATAGTGATGCTTTTACAGAAGATGAAATTATAAAAAAGATAGAGGCGGGTAATGTAAGTTTACCACTTAGAGGTTCGCTTATTCAAGGTAGTCAGAGTTTGTTTGGTTTGAAAACAGAGTTGCAGTTTGGTAAGTTACGACTGACAGGGGTTGCATCTCAGCAAAAATCGAAGCGAGAAGAACTCCAAATACAAGGAGGTAGTCAGCTTCAAACATTTAGCGTACAAGCAGATGAATACGATGAAAACCGTCATTTTTTCCTTTCACATTATAATCGTGATGTCTTTACAGATGCTGTTTCCAATCTTCCTTATATCAATAGTTTGTTTAAGATAAACCGTATTGAAGTTTGGGTAACTAATGATAGAAATGTTACAGAAGGTGTGCGAGATATAGTAGCCTTAACAGATTTGGGTGAACCGACACGAATCACCAATGATAATCCTTTATATCAAGCTCCACCATCTCCAAGACACTTAGATATTACAGGAGAAAATGCATTGCCAGGTAGAAATTTAAGTAATGTTTCTGCTAACGATTTATACGATGGTATCCTCAATAATTCGCAAACTCGTTTTTTAGATAGAGCAGTGTCTACTTTACAATCTCCAGCTTTTGGCTTTCAACAAGCAACAGACTTTGAAAAGGTAAGGGCAAGACCATTAGCACCAACAGAATTTACCTATCATCCTGAACTAGGATTCATTTCTGTAAATGTAAACTTAAGACCTGATCAAGTATTGGGAGTGGCTTATGAGTATACCTATAATGGAGAAATTTATACCGTTGGTGAGTTTAGTAATGATATACCAATTAGTGAAGATACGCTGAATGTCTTATATGTGAAAATGCTAAAGAGTACAACCCAGCGAGTAGATGTACCTTCGTGGGATTTGATGATGAAAAACGTCTACTCTATTGGAGCATTCCAAGTTAGCCAACAAGACTTTAAATTAGATATATTTTATGAAGATCCGGGAGGAGGACAAAAACGATTCTTGCCCGAAACAAATTTAGAAGGAGAGCCTCTATTACGAGTGTTCAATCTCGATAAACTTAATGTACAAGGAGACCCCCAACCCGATGGAATATTTGACTTCGTACCTGGAGTAACTATTAATACTCGAAATGGACGGGTCATGTTTCCTGTATTAGAACCGTTTGGAACAGACTTGAGTGAAAAGATAGAAGGAGATGTTTTCAAACGACGATATTCCTATCAAGAGTTGTATGACTCTACCATTACAAGGGCGAGAGAATATCCCGAATTTAACCGATTTACCATTCGAGGTAGTTACAAATCAAGTGTGTCCTCCGAAATATCCTTAGGAGCTTTTAACTTGCCCCAAGGATCGGTAAGAGTACGAGCAGGTGGTCAAGTACTTATAGAAGGACAAGACTATGAAGTAGATTATAATATTGGTCGAGTAAAAATATTAAGAGATGATATCCTTAATTCTGGTGTACCGATTAATG
Source organism: Saprospiraceae bacterium (assembly GCA_020630735.1). Classification (GTDB taxonomy): domain Bacteria; phylum Bacteroidota; class Bacteroidia; order Chitinophagales; family Saprospiraceae; genus JAHDIP01. Next base: position 13,548 of record JAHDIP010000022.1, read on the forward strand.
TCTCCTTTGAAGATAATACGCTCTTCGGTTTCCAGACCAAGACTCTTCTAGGGCTTCGAGCCGATTATGAAATCAATAAAAACTTTAACATAGGAGGTACTTATTTACATTTATTTGAACGACCATTCACACAAAAGGTAAATATTGGGGATGACCCGATTAATAACCGAGTTGTTGGATTAGATATCAACTATAGTAAAGAAGCTCCTTGGCTTACTCGTTTTGTTGATCGCATTCCACTCATTGATACAAAAGAAGCATCAAACATCTCCTTTATGGCGGAAGTTGCTGCCTTAAAACCAGGGCACTCCAGTGCTGTAAACCAAGGAGAAGATGCTGATGGAAATAAAGATAAAGGAGGTATTGTTTATCTCGACGATTTTGAAGGAAGTGCTAGTTCTTTTGACCTGAGAACACCAGCTAACAGATGGATTTTATCATCTGTCCCTCAAAATGATTTGCAAAACAATAACCCAGGCTTTCCCGAAGCAAATGTGATTGATTCTACACTCTATGGTGTCAATCGTGCAAAATTAAACTGGTATCGTGTAGACCAAAGTGTCCTTAGTCAACAGGATCAAAGTGATCGTTATGCAAGAATAGTACGACAAGAAGAAGTATTCCCTAACCTTCAAGTACAACCAGGGCAATTAGGTAATATACAATCATTTGATTTGACGTATTACCCTGACGAGAGAGGTCCATATAATTTTGATTTACCAGGTGGTACTCAATATTCTGCTGGTTTAAATAATGATGGAAAATTAATCGCTCCAGAAACTAGATGGGCTGGTATTATGCGAGATCTAAATACAAATGATTTTCAAGCTGCAAATATTGAGTATTTAGAGTTTTGGGTGCTTAATCCTTTTATGGATAAGGCTGATGGTGACCAAGTTTCTGGTCCTGGTAATATTTACATCAACTTAGGTAATGTATCAGAAGATATTTTGCGAGATTCTCGTTTGTTTTTTGAAAATGGTTTACGTGATAATGCTCGTACGGATACTACAGAATGGGGACGTATACCTAGAACACAGGCGGTTACTAATGCCTTCGATAACGAACCTGCAAATAGAGTAAAACAAGATGTTGGTTTAGATGGGTTCGATAATGTTGGTGAGCGAGAACATTTCGCTGACGTATTAGCAGTTTATGAAGCAAATTTAACACCGAATGCCTTCAATGAGATCAATGCCGATCCATCGAATGATGATTTTGTTTACTTTAATGATGAGGCTTTTGGTGATGATGATGGCGTTTATGCAAGATATTCTAGGTTCAATAATCCTGAAGGAAACTCAAAAGCTGCAGATGGTAATCAGTTTTCTTCCGCAACGAACCTTCCAGATACAGAAGATATTAATAATGATAATACGCTAAACGAAACGGAATCATACTTTCAATATAAAATTCCAATCGAACCAGATGGTGTAGGAGGGATGGAATTCAATCAATTTGTTGTTGATTCTATTCAGGGAGCTGAAGATACTTGGTATCGAATTAAAGTACCACTTAATCAATTTACGAGTAAAGTAGGTGGTATTCAAGATTTTCGTTCTATTCGTTTTATCAGAATGTACATGAACGGATTTGATCAACGAACGACTTTCCGTTTTGCTCGGTTCGAACTAGTAAGAAACCAATGGAGACGTTACCAACGACCATTCTCTTTTGTGGCTGATGCAGAAGATGAAGATAGTGGAACTTTGTTTGATGTGAATGCCGTCAACATTGAAGAAAATAGTAGTAAATATCCATTTGCCTACGTGCTGCCACCAGGCATACAACGGGAGCGGTCTATTGGTGCTTTTCCTGATGTTTTACAAAACGAACAATCTCAGTCCATAGAAGTTTGTAATCTAAAACCAGGAGATGCTAGGGCCATTTATAAAATCATTAATCTCGATATGCGTGTATTCAAACGCCTTCAAATGTTTGTGCATGCAGAAGTAGATGTACCGCCTAGCGAAGGTATCGTCGATGAATCGGATTTAGGTTCAATTGCACCAGGTGAACTATCTATGTTTATTCGATTGGGTAGTGATTTTGAAAACAACTATTACGAGTATGAAATACCTTTAGAGATGTCTACTAATAGACAACTTGTACCAACTAGTGATGAATATAAGGAAGAAGTTTGGCTAGAAGGAAATAATGTCGATTTTCTACTCGAGTTATTTAAAAATGCAAAAGTTCAGCGAAACCAAGCGCAAGGAGTAGGACTTGACGAACGTTTTGGCATTATTGATCCCGACGATCCTGATAATAAAGTAGTCGTAAAAGGTAATCCAAATTTAGGTCTTGTAAAAGGAGTAATGATAGGTGTTCGAAATAATCGTCCTTCCGATCTTATTTGTGCACAAGTTTGGGTCAACGAATTAAGAGTTAATGGTTTTGATGAACGTGGCGGATTAGCTGCATTGGCTCGTTTGGATATGCAATTAGCAGATTTCGGTAATGTTTCTCTTTCTGGAAACTTTTCAAGTATCGGTTGGGGATCATTAGAGCAAAAAGTAGCGCAAAGAGCACGAGAAGAAGTACTACAATATGATGCTGCAACTAGTTTAGAATTAGGTAAATTTTTACCTGAAAAATCAGGTATTAAAATCCCATTCTATGCACAGTACTCCAATACAACACGTACACCAGAATATGATCCTTATGATCTCGATATTCCACTCAAAGAAAAACTGGCGGCAGAACCTGATAAACAAACTAGAGATGAAATAAAAGAACAAGCGGTTGACTATACGTCGATTAAGAGTATGAACTTTACGAATGTGCGTAAAGAACGAACCAATACAGAACGGACACCGATGCCTTGGGATATAGAAAACTTTAGTTTCACCTATGCATATTCTCAAACAGAACGACGAGATCCTATTATCGCAAGTGACAAATTAGACACACATAGGGGAGCTGTTGATTATTCTTATTCTAGAAAACCAACATATATCACTCCATTGAGTTTTATCAAAAAGGATAAGTACCTGAAATTATTTACAGAATTTAATTTTAATCCATTACCAAATGCCTTTACGTTCAATACGGCAATGGATCGACAAATATCAGAAACACGTTATCGTTTTGCAGGTGACGATCCGGCTTTCAATACATTCTTTAATAAACGGTTTACTTGGGACCGTAACTATAACCTTCAATGGGATTTGACAAAATCATTGAAAGTCAACTTTAGTGCAATTAATAATTCGGTTATTGATGAATTGCCAAATTACGATCCGTTTGCAGAACAGTTTAGTACAGAGCAACAACGAAAAGATTTCATTTGGGAAAACATCCAAAACTGGGGACGTACTAAAAATTATGGTCATACGGTAAATGCTAGTTACACCTTACCAATGAAGCACATTCCATTTATGGATTGGGTAACCGTAAAAGCACAATACGGCGGTACGTACAATTGGGCTTCTGGTGCTTACGGTGTCATTGATTATGCTGGAGGTTATCAAACAGGTTTGATTGATACGATTGGTAATGTTATCCAAAATACACAGACTCGACAAATCAATGGAGACTTCGATTTTGAAAAACTGTATAATAAATCAAAATACTTAAAAAAGATCAACTCAAAGAAAAGAAAAGGTAAAGGGAAAAGTGGTCTTTCAAGAGGTGGTAGAGGAGACAAAGATAGCGACGATGAAGCTGATGATGGATCGGGTAAAAACAAAAAAGGTAAGTCCAGAAAAGGTCGTGATAAAGAAGAGTCTGATGATCGAAAAAAGAAAACAAAAGATGGCAAAGACGAATTAGCCCTTGGAGGAAAGGATGGGAAAGATAGTAAAGATGGCAAAGGCGGAAAAGACTCTAAAGGAAAGAACAATAAAAAAGATAAGAAGAAAAAGGAGCGTGAACCTACTACTGCAGAACGGGTGATTCTTCGACCGCTGATGATGTTGCGTAAAGCTCGTCTCTCCTATTCTGAAAATTTTGGAACAACAATACCTGGCTATATGCCTCGTACACAACTCATGGGAATGGGGCGTGACTATTCTGCTCCAGGTTGGGATTTTGTGGCAGGGTGGCAACCAGATATCAATCCATTTGCTTCACAAACGGATAATGATTGGTTGAATCGTGCAGCAGGTAAAGAATGGATTACGGAAAACATTTTCCTTAATCAACAAGTCCTTCAAAACTATTCACAAAACTATGACGGAAAAATAACCATTGAACCATTTAATGATTTTCGTTTAGAATTGGAGGCAAATAAACAGTTTACAGAAAACAGTTCACTCTACTTTAGAGATACAACCTTGTTTGATGATCCTAATGACCTTTATGGAGATCTCGTCCATAGTGTCCCAAGAGATGTTGGTTCTTATACGATCTCTTATTTTGCAATGAACACCCTTTTTGATAGCGACATTTTTGGACTATTTGAACAGTTTAGTACCAATAGGGAAGTTATTTCTAGTCGTTTGGGTGCATCGACAGGTAATACAGGATCGCATAGTGAAGATGAAGGCTATCTCGATGGTTTTGGTCAAAACCAACTAGATGTACTTATTCCTGCATTCCTTTCAACTTATACAGGAAAAGATCCTAATACGTTTGATTTAGACGTATTCAAAACATTACCAAAACTGAACTGGAGACTAACGTACAATGGACTATCAAAATTAGATATGTTCAAAGATATCTTCCAAAGTGTAAGTTTGAGTCATGCTTATCGGTCAACGCTTACGATGAATTCGTTTAATACGAATGCGGAGTTTATTGGCAACAATGCTAGTGTCTATCAAACTCGTAATGATCTGACAGATAATTATGAGTCTCGTTTTGAGATTCCTCAAATTACGATTAGTGAACAGTTTTCTCCGCTTATTGGTTTAGACATTCGTTTGAAAAACGATATGAATTTCCGAACCGACTTTAAGAAAGCTCGTAACTTAGATATGATTTTCAGATCGAACCAGTTGAGTGAAACGAAAACTACAGAATATGTAATTGGTTTTGGATATCGTATCAAAGATGCTTACATCAGTTTCTTACATCCTAACGATAAGAAAAAGAAGAAGCGTAAGAAGAAGAAAGGTAAAAAAGGAAAGAATAAAAAAGATGATGATAAAGACGATGATAAAGATGCCGAAAAAGAACAAGGTCATGCACTAAACTTTAAGTTTGACTTCTCTTATCGTGATGACATTACAGTAAATCACTTCTTAAGTGAATCGGATCAAGAACCAATTCCAACTAGAGGTGCGCGAACTATTCGTATTTCGCCTTCAGTTGATTACGATATTAATAAACGATTAAACGTTCGTTTATTCTATGACTATAGTAAAACTAATCCTAAAACATCTGCTTCGTTCCCGATTACAACGACACAAGCGGGGGTTACTATCCGATTCTCTTTACAGTAATAGAAGAAGCAAATAGACTAAAAGCGGTCATCAGATATACTTCTGGTGACCGCTTTTGATTTAGCTCACTTAGGGTTTGTGTATAGATGCTGACAGAAGGAATATAAATGAATCGACTCTTTGTGAAATTTAGTATTTTTAATCTTTCAAAACGAAAAACCTTAACAGAGAAATTATGATTAGAAATTTTACCTATCTAGTTAGCTTACTATTTTTGGCAACTGCTTTTATGAATTGGTCAACATCAACAAACGATTCTTGGCAACAAAAGGTTGATCCTAAAATTTTTGAAGAAGCTGAACAAAATCCAATAATTGACTTTATTATTGCTTTCAAAAACCAATCAGATTTATCTCCTACAAAAGAATTAAAGACAAAAGAAGCAAAAGGAATTTATGCCTTTAATGAATTGCAAAAAACAGCGAAAGAAGATCAGGCTATGGTAATCAATTTACTTGAGCAACGAAACGTCTCTTATCATACCTTCTACATCGTTAATGCTATTCAAGCGAAAGGAGATATAGAACTCATTCAACAATTAGCAGAACTAAACGAAATAAAATTTATTGAACATAATGGGTTTTTCAAAGTTGAAGAATTTCTTCCTTCTACTATGGTTCAAAATAGAACAGTAGAATGGGGATTGGAAAAAATAAATGTAGATGAAGTTTGGGCAATGGGTTATAAAGGAGAAGGAGTAATCATAGCTGGTGCTGATACAGGCTTTAAATGGAATAGTAACCCACTAAAGGATAAATATAGAGGTTGGAATGGGAGTAGTGCTGACCACAATTATAATTGGCATGACGCAATTCATTCGATCAGTCCATTACATGAAGATCCAGATCCCAATGACCCCAATAATAATCCTTGTGGATTGAACACTATTGTGCCTTGCGATGATCATTCGCATGGAACATTTACAATGGGAATTGCTGTAGGAGAAGAAGGAGATAATCAAATCGGAGTAGCTCCAGACTCAAAGTGGATCGCTTGTCGAAATATGGAAAGAGGATACGGTCAACCATCAACTTATATCGAATGCTTAGAATGGTTTTTGGCACCTACCGATCTTAATAACGCTAACCCTGATCCTACAAAGGCGCCACATGTGATCAATAACTCTTGGGGCTGTCCAGAAATGGAAGGATGTAACTCTAGTAATTGGGCAACGATGGAACAAGTTGTGAACAACCTAAAATCATCAGGTATTGTAGTTGTCACTTCTGCTGGAAATTCAAATATGGATGCATCGATATGCTCATCAATTACTTCCCCTCCTGCAATCTTCGAACACTCTTTTGCTGTTGGTGCTTCCGACATAAATGATAATATGACAGACTTTAGTAGCTGGGGACCAATTAATGTAGATGGAAGTGGTCGACAAAAACCAAATGTTTGTGCTCCAGGTTTAGATATTCGCTCTGTACTATTAGATGGATCTTATGAAGAAAAAAGTGGTACAAGTGCAGCGGGACCTTTTGTAACAGGTTTAGTAGCATTAATAATCTCAGCTAATCCTGCTTTAGCTGGAGATGTAGAAACGATAGAAACTATAATAGAGCAAACGGCTGTTCCAAAAGCTTCACCAATAGATTGCGGAGGAATTAGTGGTAGTGCTATACCAAATAATTCATGGGGATATGGTCGTATTGATGCGGTGGCCGCAGTACAAATGGCGTTGAATACCGTTGATGTAAAAACACCTTCTAAAGCTACAAGCCAATTGATGCCAAATCCTTTTACAGATAATATCCGTTTTGAGTATGATGGTTTTGTGGGAAAAACGACATTGGAATTGTTTAGTTCTACAGGACAAAAAGTTGCATCATTTGAATGGACATTGACAGGGAAAGGAAATAAAAATATAGAATTTAAAGACTTGCCAAGTGGTATATACTTTTATCAATTACAAAATGGTGAACAGACGATTGGAGGAAAACTGGTGAGGAAATAAAACGAAGAGACTAGAATTATATGGCATGTTTTTATACTATATAATTCTAGTCTCTTTTCAATTAATCATCCAAGTCTTCTGCATCTTTATCAACAAAAGAATCTATTTGGTTCGTATTTCGAACAAAATTGCACCAAATACAAGTCGCTTCTCCACACCCCTCATAAAATTCATGGCGCATAATTTTCTGATAAGAATCGACAATCATTTCTTTCACTAATTCTGTTCCTTTAGCATCTATCTCTACCGTTTTATTAAGAAAATTGCCTTGTGTGTCAGGCTCTAAATAAGCGATTTCGCCTGACTTAGCTTCTCCCTTATTACCTCGATATTCAGCATACAATATTTTATAAAAAATAAGTTGTCGCCAATACAATCCTCCAAGTGGTTTTCTATCAGTAGGAGGCTTGAGTTTTGAATCTCTAGTGCTACCTGTTTTATAATCGACAATATGTACCTTGCCTTCACCAAGTACTTCGACTTTATCAATTGTACCATTTAACGGAACGCCATTCATTTCTACATTTCGGATATTATGTTCTATCTGAACGTTCTTATGCCAATTGCTGATGTATCGTTGGTAGTATTTAGGCAAATTAGTAAGCCCCATTTGTAGTCGTCGATCATATTCTTTTTTTGAAAAGTTACCTCGTTGGCGTTTCATTTCATGATTAAAAAACACTAGAAAATCTGTTTCACTTGGAAAAATTTTCTCTTTATCTAAGAGCATCTTATCAAACAGACGTTTTAAAGCATAATGAAATGCAGTACCATAAGAAGCCGCTTCGCTCGAAGTAGTAGGCACTCTCAAAACATATTCATAATAAAAACTCAAAGGGCATTGCAAAAAGCGATTGAGGCTCGAAACACTAACACTAAAGTTTTTTAGCAATTCATTAACCACAGCTTTGTCATTAGCAGGAATAATTGGATGTTTTGTTTCGAGCAAAAGTAAGGCATGAATATCAATCATTTCCTCAGTAGTCAACTCTTTTTCTATGATGGTACAATGATTAGAGTCTTGTAGTATTTCATCTACAAATGCTGCTCGTTGTGTTTTCTTTTTAGCGTCATCTTTTAAGGCATAAGACAGGTACAGTTCTTTTTTTGCCCTTGTCATAGAAACATAGAAAAGGCGTCGTCGAGCTTCTAGAGCATCTTCTTCACCCGATAAGGTTAATGTTGTTGGTAAAGGAAAGCGAAAGCGACTACTATTACTAGCAGGTTCCCAATTATCTTTTATACAATTGAGCATAAAGACATATTCAAACTCCAACCCTTTTGAGCTATGTGCTGTCAATAAATTGATTCCATCTTCTACATGAACACTTTTGTTGATTCCCATACTCAGTTTATTAGCATCCATATTGGTCAACGTATCGAGTAAGCGTTTGAGTTGTTGGCGAGGATTTTTATCCGTTTCTTTTTCTATGAAATCAAAAAATGTTTTTATAACCTGAAGTTTCCACACTTTATCCACATCTGTTAATATAAATCGTAATAAGCCACTGCGGTTGATGACTCGCTCGATCAAAACAGGTAAAGTATAGTTTGAATAGGCACTAATTAATTCCTCTAGTAAAGCCGAAAACTGTAGGACTTTGCTAGGCTGTTTTAGTCCTAATTTGATTAGCAATTCTTCATCTGCTATAGCTTCTCTCCAAGGAATATTATTTTCAAATTTTGCAAGATAAACACTCAGTTTGGTTAGGTCTTGTAAGCTAATACCGATAAAGTCGAAATGCATTATTTTAAACAATAATAAGGCTCCACTATGAGGTCGTCGGTATTCTGCATAGATGTATTCGAGAATAGATCGCACATTTTGGATCAAGGGTAAATCCAAAATATTTACCCGTTTTTTTGTATTATAAGGAATACCTTTTTTATCGAGAAGCGAAATGATATTTTTAACTTGTTTATGTTTAGCATAAATAATAGCAACTTCATTCAACGGGATTTTTGAATGATAGAGTTGTTCAATTTGATTAACCACATCTGCTTCTTCTTGTAGCCGATTAGAGTAAACGCAAATAGTAGGTTTTACTTTTGATGTTGCTACACTTTCGTTTTTTGCTGTTAGTGTCTTATCGATATTGCCCAGCTCGTTTACAATACGTTTAGTATTATGGTCAATTAGAATTTTTGAAAGATCTAAAATATGCTGAGAAGAACGATAGTTGTTTTGTAATAAAACAAGTTTGAGTTCATCTTGATATTGCTGATAAAAATCTACTAGGTTTTTAAGTCGAGCACCTTGGAATTCGAAAATAGATTGATCATCATCGCCGACGATGAAAATATTAGGGTTTTTCCAATACGCAATGAGTTGCTGAATGATTTGATTTTGAGCCCCATTTGTATCTTGGTATTCATCTACCAGAAAGTAGAGATATTGCTCTTGGTAGGTACGCAAAAGAGATTCGTGTTTTTCGAAAGCATCCAAAACCCAAAGAATCATATCATCAAAATCATAGCGTCGCTTTTCATCCATTAAGTCGACATACTTTGGATATAAATCTACGGCAGCACGAAGGCGATTCATTTTTTCATGCGCTTCTTTTATTTTCCACTGTTTTAAATCTCCTTTTTGCGCAGTAGGTGTATTTCGTTGGTAAACAAAATCAGGGTTTTCAGATAAATGATCCAAGTAGGTATTGATACTGCTATGAACATGTTCAACTGTCCAACCTTCCGATTTTATTTGTTTGAATAACTCGTAAAGTTGTGATTCAAAAAAGTAAATATCTCTTCTACCTTGCTTTAGCGGATTACTTTCTTCAACATCATCAAGAATACTACGAATCATTTCTACTCGCTCCAAGTCACTCAAAGGTTCCAAATCATGCCGACCAAAAAGCTCTAGGTTATCCTTAATAATGCTATTGCAGAAGGAATGAAAAGTATAAATATGTACTCGATGTGCTTCAGGTCCAATTAATTCCAATAAGCGTTCACGCATAGCATTTACGCCTGCATCTGTAAACGTGAGGCAAAGTATATTATGGGCAAGAGCATCGGTTTCCAAAAGAATACGTCCAATTCTTGCGGTTAAGATGTGTGTTTTCCCTGTTCCAGGACCAGCCACGACCAAAACAGGACCTTCAATAGAAGATACTGCTTCTTGTTGGGCAGGATTCAATTTTTTGAGCGCTTGTAAAAAGGCTCGATTATAGGTTTTTAAGGCTTTTGAGCCTAATTTGTCAGACATATTCTATCATTCACATTAAAATATCGGCACTAAAATACTTCTTTTATTTTTTTGCTAGAAGATTTTTCAATACCTTGACACCACTATTGAGAAAATTACTATAATATCTAGTAATCAAAGTAACGAAGAAACACTCAAAACACTATTATTTCTGCGTTGCTAGTCCCAACCACTTTCCTTTTATAATACCCTAATTCAAATAAGTACAAGCGCACTATTTGTACTTTAAAGTTCTTATAGGTACTTATCGATTAGTAGTATAAATGATTTGTATTACTTCAAGGACTACACTTATATTTATTTAATCAAAACCAAATTTATTATGAGGAAGCAATTACTACTAGCTTTATTTTTTTGTTTTAGCATATCTTCTATGTATGCTCAACAAGTAGTATCTGGCGTTATTACTGATGAAGCTAACCAACCGCTTATTGGTGTAAATGTATTAGAGAAAGGAACCAGTAATGGTACTATCACAGGAATAGATGGCGATTATAGAATGAATGTCAGTAGCAGCTCAGCTACACTTGTTATTAGTTATATTGGCTACGCTACTCAAGAAGTAGCACTTAATGGGAAAACTGAAATTAATATTACTCTTTTAGAAGGAGTTGAATTGGGAGAAGTACTTCTAGTCGGTTCGAGAAGTTATAATCGAACAGCTACCGATTCGCCTGTTGCAATTGATGTGATTGATGTAGCAGAGTTGGCCTCCAATACAGGTAAAGTAGAAATTAACCAAATCTTACAATATGCTGCACCTTCGTTCAATGCAACGAAACAGTCGGGTTCGGATGGTGCTGACCATATTGATCCTGCATCACTTCGTGGACTTGGACCTGACCAAACTTTAGTTTTGATAAATGGAAAACGTCGTCACCAATCTTCATTGGTAAATGTTTTTGGTACAAGAGGTCGAGGTAATTCGGGTACCGACTTAAATGCTATTCCTGCTTCTGCGATCAAACGTATAGAAGTACTAAGAGATGGTGCATCTGCACAGTATGGTTCAGATGCGATAGCTGGAGTTATCAACATCGTATTGAAAGACAAAACAGATGGTGTTTCTGGTGGTATTTCTTATGGAGCATATAGTACGGCTGTTGGTGCAACTTTCGAAGAAGAGTATGGAGATGCATTATTTAATGTAGATGGAAAACAGCGAGTACTTGATGAGGATGGTGACAAAAGCTTTGACGGAAATACAACTAAGGTTGATTTAAACTATGGTATTGAGTTAGGTAAAGAAGGTGGTTACGCCAACTTCACAGCGGAGTATTTGACAAAACAAAGAACCTTGCGTCCTGGTTTCTCTTGGAGAAAAGGATATGGTAGTGCAGCTATAGACGGGTTTAATTTTATGGTAAATTCTTCTATGCCAATAGGTGACAATACAGAAGTATATGCTTTTGGCGGACGTAACTTTAGAGATACAGATGCTTTTGCATTCTCAAGAGGTAGCTTTGCAGATGGTGATAATCGTGCAGTTCCTAGTTTGTACCCAAATGGTTTTACACCAAGAATTACATCGAATATTACAGACCAATCTGTTTCTGCAGGGGTAAGACACTCGATGGATAATGGATGGAAAGTAGATTTTAATAATACTTATGGTAAAAACCTTTTCCACTATTTTATCAAAGGATCAAACAATGCTTCTTTATGGGATGCCTCTCCTACTGATTTTGATGCAGGTGGTCATTCACTTTCTATGAATACAACAGGCTTGGATTTTAGCAAATTTTATAATGACTATATAGCAGGAATCAACGTTGCTTTTGGTATGGAATATCGTACAGAAAACTTCCAAATTTTTGCAGGAGAAGAAGCATCTTATGCATTATATGATACACTTGGTGTAGCGATAACAAATCCTGCGGTACAAGTGCCTGCTGTAGATACTAATGGAGATCAACTTTCTGGAGGCTCACAAGGTTTTCCTGGCTATAGTCCATCAAATGAAGTAGATAGAAATAGAACGAACCTTGGAGCTTATCTGGATATGGAATTTAATATTACTGAGGCATTCCTTATCGGTACAGCCGTTCGTTACGAAACGTACAGCGATTTTGGTGAAACCTTTAACTACAAGTTAGCGTCTAGATATAAGATTAATGATAATTTCTCTTTAAGAGGTTCTTTTTCTTCTGGATTTAGAGCACCTTCTCTGGCGCAAATTCACTATAATTTACTATTCAATAATATCGTAGCAGGTCGTTCTGTTCGTACCTTATTGGCTTCTAATACGAGTACCGTTACAAAGGCATTTGGTATTGATCCTTTAAAAGAAGAAACTGCCTTGAATGCAAGTGTTGGTTTTACAGCAAAATTTGGAGGTTTTACTGCTACTGTTGATGGCTACTCAATAGCTGTAGATGATCGTATTATTTTGACAGACAACTTTGATGCAACGAGTTTAAATGTTGGAGCAGAGGCTGCACAGTTTTTTGCAAATGGTGTTAATACTAGAACAACTGGTTTAGATGTGGTATTAAACTACAAACACTACTTAGCGGATGAAAGTAGCAACTTAAATGTTGGTATTGCTGCTAACTTTAATCAACTTGAAATTGATGCGATCAATAGTGGTGAATTAAACGAATATACTTTCTTTGGACCATTCTCTCAAGCGTATTTAGAAGCTGCAGCACCTGATTTCAAAGTGGGAGTCAATGTTGGATTTTCTTCTTCTAAGTTTGATGCGCTCTTATCTTGGACACAATTTAGTGAAGTACAATTACAAGATTTCCAATGGGTAGATTCTCCTGCAACAAACGCAGCTGAAGCCGCTGCCTTATTCGAAGTAGCAACAGATACGTACGAAATGGCTGGTACACTTGATTTGAGCTTGACGTATAAGTTTTCTCCATACTTACGGTTGACAATTGGTGGAAATAATATTCTAAATGCTTATCCTACTCCTCAATTTGATGGTTGGACAGATCAAGGTGGATTTAATGATTCTGTACAAATGGGATCTGATGGAGCTTACTTCTTCGGTCGTTTAGGATTCAACTTTTAAGAATCAATAATGCCTTTTATTTTTTTTCATAAAGGTCTTTCGAAGTCCTACGTATCGTTTTGGTACGTAGGACTTCGTTTTATATTAATCGGTCTATTTTTACTTCACTTCTTTTTTTTATCCTCACTATTAGCACAGCAAACATCAGGTCTTTTCTTGAATGATTCTTTGGCACTTCAAGGGTATACTCTTTTTGGAAATAATGAAACAACTTATCTTATAAACAACTGTGGACTAATTGTCAATACATGGGAAAGTAATTACAAACCAGGTGAAGCAATCTATTTGCTTGAAAATGGTAATCTACTACGAACAGCTGAAGTAGATGGCGATTTTAACGCTGGTGGTCTGGGCGGAAGATTTGAATTGTTCTCTTGGGAAGGTGAGTTATTGTGGTACTATGATTTTGTTAGCGAAACGATGCACCCACATCACGATATTGAACCCTTGCCCAACGGAAATTTTTTATGTATAGTTTGGGAAAAGATAACAGCAAAAGAAGCCCAAGCAAAAGGGCGACAGTTTGAAGGAGACTTCTGGTCTGAACGTATTGTTGAACTAGAAATGGTGGGAATAAATGAAGTAAACATCAAATGGGAATGGCGCCTTTGGGACCACCTCATACAAGACTATGATAGTAGTAAACCAAATTACGGAAACGTAAGCCATCATCCTGAATTGGTCAACCTAAATTATATTGGAGAAGGCGAAGAAACTTCAGGTAATTGGATTCACCTCAATGCCATAGATTATAATGAGAGGCTAAACCAAATTGTAGTGAGTTCACGACTGTTTGGCGAAATATGGATCATCGACCACAGTACTACTACTGAAGAGGCAGCTTCACACATAGGTGGTCAATCTGGGAAAGGTGGTGATTTGCTATATCGTTTTGGAAATCCACAAACGTATAAAAGAGGTACAGCCAAAGATCAAATTTTTAGACATCAACATGATGTCCGCTGGATTCCGGAAGATAACCTACATAGTGGTAAACTTATGGTGTTTAATAATGATATGCTACCAAATCAATCTCAAGTCAATATTTGGTCAGCACCTATCAAAGAAGATAGCAATTATGCTATATTAGAAGATGAAGCTTTTGGACCAACGGAGTTTGATTGGTCATATACAGCTGATGACTTTTACTCCCAGTATATGTCTAGTGCCCAAGTTTTGCCGAATGAACATCTTTTTATTTGTGAAGGAGGTAGTGGGCATTTTTTCGAAATAGATACTAATGGGAGAATTGTTTGGGAATATATCAATCCTGTCAATAGTAATGGAAGCCCAGCTATTCAGGGAGGAACGGTACGATTTAATCAAACGTTTAGAGCCACAAAATATCCATTGGATTATCCTGCATTTAGCGATAAAATCCTAGAAGGAACAATCCCTGTAGAGATTAACCCTTGGGAAAATGATTGCTTCATCCCTGATCTTTCTTATACAGAAGACGAGGATATAAATATCAAAATTATAGGAAACCCTATAATTGATGAGTTAATTGTACAATCAAATAGCGATAGATTAATAACGTTAACTATTTTTAATTCTATGGGTCAAAAGATTAATAAAATGACCATAAAAGAAGGTAGGAACACAATAGAATTAGGGCGTTTTCCAAGTGGCATATATTTTCTATTATTTACCAATACAACAAAGTTTTCACAAATTTATAAGATATGGAAAATATAGACTTTATACATAGTCACTAAATGATATATTTAACGTCTAAAGGTTTTATTATTTTCTGTACTATTATTATATCTTTCAACTATCATGAAAAAACTGTATTTTGTATCCTTAAAATAGAAGAACTTGGAGAAAACACTACTCATACTTTCATGCTGCCTGCTTCTAGGTTTTACTGCTTTTGCACAAAAAGATGCTTCTGGGAAGACAGATGCACCAAAGCAAAAGAAGTGGTTAGAACTAGACTTTTCGTTGAAAGGGGGTTTTTATAATGAAGAATTACAAATAGAACTCTTATCTCCAGGTGCTAAGATTTTTTATACAACTAATGGTGAACCTCCAACCTATGAATCGACAAGATATCAACAACCAATCAAAATAAAAGAAACTACCGTTCTTCGAGCTATTGCTTACAAAGCAAAGCGTAAGAGTAAGACTAAAGCAAATACATATTTTATTAACGAACCTGCTACTACTTTTCCTACAATCTCCATTGCTATATCAGATGCTGATTTATTTGACGAAGAAGCAGGCTTATTTATGGATGGTTACGAGGTGCAAGATTCTAGTTGGAGAAAAGAAGGGGCTAATTTTTGGTCGAGAAAAGAAATATTGACCAACTGTGAGATTTTTGAAAGTGATGGCAAAAGAGAATTTAATAGTATAACAGGCTTTCGACTGTTTGGTGGCATGAGTCGTTTATTTCCTCAAAAATCTATGACCATTGTTACGAGAGATCGCTATGGTAAAAAAAGAATTTCACATAAGATTTTTGGTAAAGACGGTTTGAAAAAGCATAAATTTTTAGTACTTCGAAATTCGGGAAGTGATTTTGGTAAATCGCATTTTAGAGATGCTTTTATGACAAGCCTTTTAGATGATTGGGATATTGAGAAGCAAGACTATCGTTCAACACATGTGTATATCAATGGGCGTTATTGGGGAATTTATAATATCAGAGAAAAAATTAATCGCTATTTTTTAGAAGGACATACCGATCTTGATAAAGATAGTATTGATTTGATAGAGCATCGTATGTCTTTAAAACGTGGTTCGACAAAACACTATCGAAGAATGTTGAATTTTTTAGAAGAAAATTCGATGGCTAATGAAGCGAATTATGCTCATCTCCAAACATTGATGGAAGTCGAAAACTTCATGGATTACCAAATAGCTCAAATGTTTTTTGATAATCAAGATGCTGGTGGTAATATCAAATTTTGGAGACCACAAGCACCTGCAGGTCGCTGGCGTTGGATTTTATACGATACTGACTGGGGGTTCGGTTTACACAATCCTGAAGCATATAAAAATAACAGCATTGCTTTTCATCTTGAACCAGAAGGACCCGCTTGGCCAAATCCTCCATGGAGTACGCTTATTATGCGTAAACTAATGGAAAACCCTGACTTTAAACAAGCTTTTATTAATCGCTTTGCAGATCATTTGAATACAACATTCGAATCGGAACATGTAGTAGAATCCATCAATCGTTTTTATAAAGATTTGGAACCAGAAATGTATAGACACCTTGATCGGTGGAATCTAAGAGAAAAAACATGGTTATCTCATATTGAACGAATGCGAATTTTTGGATGGAAACGGCCTGAATATGTTCGTACTTATTTACAAGAAATGTTTGAGCTTGGTCATTTGTCAGAATTGCAGGCAAGTTCGAGTGCTGGAGGACGTATTGTCATCAATGAAAATATAGTGGTCAACGATAAAGGTTTTGTTGGACAATACTTCGAAAAAGTACCTATCTATATCCAAGCTATTCCTGAATTTGGGTATAAGTTTTCCCATTGGGATGGAATCGAAATAGACAATGACGTTTTTGATATTACAATGCTACCTCGTGAAAAGAAGTATAACATTCGGGCAGTGTTTGAAAAATCTCTTCATCCTCTTACAGGTCAAATTCTAATTAATGAAATTAGTTGTAACGATAAGCATGCAGGCGATTGGATAGAGTTGTACAATAATTCTGATGAAGAAGTGATGCTGGAAGATTGGATACTTACGGATAAAAAACATTTTTACAAACTACCTTATATTTATCTTAAACCTGATTCTTACCTGACGGTTTGTGAAGATACAACTGCTTTCCGCAATATGTTTCCTGATGTAAAAGGAATGATTGTTGGTAATTTTAATTTTGGTTTAAGTAAACGAAAAGAACGACTTGGTTTTTTTACTAACGAAGGCGCTTCAATAGATAGTGTCTTTTATGACATAGAACCTAAAGATACGACCTTTACTATTGGCTTATTATTACCACATTTAGATAATAGCGATCTTGAAAATTGGGATATAAAAAAGGGGGCTGGAACACCAAACGAGCCTAATCCCTACTATCTAGAAAGTCGTATCAAAGCAGAACAAGAGCTTTGGGTCAGAGTAGGTATTGGTATAGGCTTATTGTTAATTTGTTTCTTAGCACTCGCTATGAAACGCCGCAAGACTAGAAAAGCAGCTTAAACGAAACGAAGCTAGTTTCTTTTTATGACTTCTGATGTTTTTAATCCATAAATTTTGCAATTAAAGAATGAAAGTGGTGAACGCCTTTCTCCATCGTTGGCGAAAATCTTCCTTTTTTATAGTAGCGAGATTGAATACCAAATTGAACACTTTCAACCACTTCCTCATCTTCTATTTCAGTTTTATCAATATTGAATACAGATTGATCAAATTTTGTATTGTTGAAACGATAGGTTCTAAAAGAGACTTTTGTTTCTTTATGATTGAGTGGTTGAATAATATTTAAAGATAAGCCCCATGGGTAAAAATTAAGCATCAAGTTGGGGAATAGCCAAAAGTAATAAGCATACACTTTTTTGCCATAATCAATAGCTCCTTCTGGAATATCAAAACATGGTTCGCCATCTTTGGCAATGCCTAACTGCAAGTTACAATATGGAAAAATTTCGTATTGATAGTTGCCAAAATCAAGTGCCTCATTCAATGCTGGATGTACAAATGGAATGTGAAATCCTTCCAAATAATTATCGCAGTATAATGCCCAATGTGCTTTCACAAAATAATCCTTTGATCCTGTTTCGTTATACTCCAGTGTATCCAGAGGCATCCAACCGATGCGCTCTTGAATAGGAGCAATCATCTCTTCAAATGAGACTAGAGGATTAGGCGAAACGAAGAGCAATCCACTCCACTCAGCAAAAGGTATCTTAGCAAGATTATCATCTTCGGTTGGAAAGTTTTCCGTTTCTTCAAACTCAGGCATGCTCTTAAACGAACCATCTAACCGAAAGCATCTGCCATGGTAGCCACAACTAAGAGTCCGATTATCGCCAGCTTTTTCAACAATTATTTTTCCTCGATGTGTGCAAACATTAGAAAGGCAATGAAGTTTATTGTTTTTATCTCTGCTAAATAAAAGCGGTTCATCAAGAACATCTTTTAGTAGGGTAAATGGATAAACTTGACCGGGATTTGATACGACACTTGTGTCTGCGACATACTGCCAAGTAGCATCAAAAATATGTGCTTTTGATTGCTCAAAAATATTTTGATTTCTATAAAAATTAGTTGGTAAAGTATGGGCTTCTCGTATATCAGTTTTGATATTGAACTTTTTCATTGTAATTTGTTTTTTGATCGTCGTAAATATAGAATAAAATATATTATGTCAGAAAAAAAAAACGGAAAATAAGTAAAATCAATAGTGGAGAAAAATTGATTAAAATACAGTAAGCAAAGTGGTTTTCGGATTACCAAACAATTAAAGTAACCGATAAGCAATCAAAAACTACAAATGATGGTCTGATAATCGAATGTAATTAAACTTACAAAAAATCAGCTTTTGTAGGCATTGTAATATCTAGCATACGGAGCCATCGTTTTTTGCCAATTTTTATCGTTTTCGTTTTAAATATTTTTTGAAGAATAAAACCCGTGGTAAACGAAACAGCAGGTACTATAAGTGCAGCCCAAGTAAGAGGTAACCAAATGGTACCAACTAAAGAAAAGAAAGCCCAGCTTGCTCCAAATACATAGAGCTTTGTACCGATTCCCTTAGACCAATTTCTATTATCGGTTCTTTTTAGAGCTACAATATTTTCTAAACGAATAGCTCTATTGGCAAATAGAATAATGTTTTCTTCTATTAACAGATCGTTAATTGTCTCACGATACCAAGTATCATCATCTTTTAGTTGGTAGCTCAATTGTTCACCGATATAATACCGCTGATTTTTGAGACTACCGTACTTTTCCAACTGAAGTATCTTTTGGCTGTGCCCACTAGACAAGCTGATCGATAAGAATAAAATGAGAAATAAAGATAATCGCATAGGGCTTTTATTAGTTAAAAGGAATGGATTCTATTCTGTGGTTGGTGTATCTTTCTTTATTTTTTTTAAAAACCTAGCAATAATAATTTGAAGAGCCTTGTCTATTTCTTGATAGAGCAGTTTTTCTCTTGCAGAATAAATAAACATAATAGCGTATTGCTGAGTATGGTCGTTGAGACCATCATATATTTTATGCTTGCTCAAACGAAAAGCTTCACGTACTTGACGTTTAATACGATTTCGATCAACCGCTTTTTTAAATGATCGTTTGGAAACAGTTATCGTAAATTGTATAGGAGATGAGTTAGAACTTTGTTCTATTGGAGCCCAGACAATTCGGAGTGGGTAATTACTAAAAGATTTACCTGTTTTGAAGAGGCTTTCGATGGTTTTTCTACTCTTAAGTCTTTCGTCTTTATGGAGTTTGAAGGAAGGCATCGAATGATGGGAATGTAACAGCCTGAGGAAGGTAGTTGCTCTAAGCACCCTTAAGGGTACCTAGAGATATATTACTTAACGCCTCTTTCGTCAGAAACAGTTAATTTTAAACGACCTTTAGCTCTACGACGAGCTAGTACTTTACGTCCATTTTTCGAACTCATACGAGAACGGAATCCATGTTTATTCGCACGTTTTCTTTTTGAAGGTTGAAATGTCCTTTTCATTAGTAACTATATTTAATGAATCTTTTGTTAAAAAGTGGGACAAAGGTAAGCTATTTTTGTTGAAATGCCAATGTTTTAATGAATTTAGTTTGCCAAGTCTTTTTTTAGAATTATGATAAGTGGTAAGACAACACAAAAAAAGCGAGAAAGATTGATCTCTTTCCCGCTTTTTCATTTATATCTTTTCAAAAAAAATATTATCCATTCATAGAAGCTAAGAACTCGTCATTACTTGTAGTGTGCAACATACGTTTTCTCAAGAAATTCATTGCTTCGTCTGGTTTCATATCTGCTAAGTGGTTACGTAAGATAAACATACGTTGAAGTGTATCTTTATCAAGCAACAAGTCTTCTCGACGAGTACTTGACTTTGTAAGGTCGATAGCTGGATACATACGCTTGTTCGCCAAAGAACGATCCAATTGTAACTCCATGTTACCAGTACCTTTAAATTCTTCGAAGATAACACTATCCATTTTAGAACCTGTATCAATTAAGGCAGTTGCTAAAATAGTTAATGAGCCACCATTTTCGATATTTCTCGCTGCACCGAAGAATTTTTTAGGTTTATGTAAAGCGTTCGCTTCAACACCACCCGATAATACTTTTCCGCTTGCAGGCGCAACAGTGTTGTATGCTCTTGCCAAACGAGTAATAGAGTCCAATAAGATGACAACATCATGACCACACTCAACCAATCGCTTTGCTTTTTCTAAAACAATATTAGCTACTCTTACATGGTTATCAGCTGGTTCGTCAAAAGTAGAAGCGACAACTTCCGCATTAACTGAACGTTTCATATCTGTTACCTCTTCAGGACGTTCGTCTATTAATAAGACGATCATATAACATTCAGGGTGATTTTTTGCGATAGAGTTCGCAACATCTTTTAGTAAGAATGTTTTACCTGTTTTAGGTTGTGCTACAATTAGACCACGTTGTCCCTTACCAAGTGGCGTAAATAAGTCAATCATACGATTGCCATAATCTTTACTATTTGGTGTAGTAAGCGTAAATTTCTCACGAGGGAAAAGAGGTGTTAAATAATCAAAAGGAACACGATCTCTAACATCATTAGGTTCTAACCCATTAATACGAGAGACTCTTAGTAGTGCAAAATATTTTTCACCTTCTTTAGGTGGACGAATGGCACCTTTGACTGTATCTCCAGTTCGTAACCCAAAAAGCTTTATTTGAGAAGGAGAAACATAAATATCATCTGGAGAAGTAAGATAGTTGTAGTCAGCAGAACGAAGGAAACCATAGCCATCAGGCATCATCTCTAAAATACCTTCACCTTCAATTATACCATCTAATTCAATATTAAATTTAGGTGTTTCAGGTTCGGAATTTCTATCTCTGTCTCTATCCCGATCTCTGTCTCTATCCCGATCTCTATCATCATAACGATCTCTTCTAGAATCTCTTCTACTATCTCTGTCTCTATCATCGTAACGATCTCTTCTAGAATCTCTTCTACTATCTCTGTCTCTATCATCATAACGCTCTCTTCTAGAATCTCTCCGTGAGTCCCTTCTATCCCGATCTCTGTCTCTATCATCATAACGCTCTCTTCTTCTGTCGTCATAACGGTCACCACGGTCTCTGTCTCTATCTCTATCATCATAACGGTCTCTTCGATCACTTCTTCGATCATCATATCGATCATCCTTTCTACGAACTACTACTTTTTCTTTAGGGCTATCCTCTTCCTCTTCGTAATCTTCCTCCTCGTCTTCTTCATCTTCCTCCTCTTCATCTTCGTCTTCGTCTTCGTCATCTTCGTATTCTTCCTCAGGAACGATTAGGTCATCTTCGTCTTCTTCCTCATCTTCTTCCTCATCTTCCTCTTCACTATTATTGCTACTAGCATTACGAGTGTGTTCTGAATATTCAGAAGCACTTACTTTTTTGCGAGTTCTTTTCTTTTTTGGTGAGTCTACAACTTGTTCCTCTTCTTCTTCATTATCTTCTGACTGAGAGTCTAAGATTTGATCAATCAAATCTTTTTTATTGAATTTTCTCCAGCCCTTTATTTTTCGTTCTTCGGCGATTTGCTTTAACTCTGTTAATAGCATTTCGTTTAACTGCAGTATATCATACATACGGTATATTACTTTTAATTTTAGATTAGACTTAATTTTTTATGGGAAGCACATATTATTGTTATGAATAACGTGTTTTTGTTATTTTCTCCCTTATTGGCTTTGTTATTTTGCGGAATTAAAAAAGTGGGGATTACATCATATTTGCGTATGAAAGTGACACCTTGTATCTATAAAATTATTCTAGAAACCCTTAAAAAACAACAAAATTAAATGATATAAGTTTACTGCGGGAATTTAGAAGGAATTGATTTTATAACATCTTTCGAATGATGTATCTCTTGTATTGAAATCAGGTGTGCCTTTTTCCGTTAACGCAAAAATACGTTTTATTTTTCAATTCAAATAGTATCTTTGCAAAAAAAAAGTCAGAATCTTATAATTCAAGCACTTTTCGGGAATTTTATATGACTTTTTTATGTAATAACTTATCAGAAGTTATGCCAACTTGCACTAAATGCTACAAAAAATAGTATTTAATAAGAATATTTTATAGCTATTATACATTTTTTAAAACGTAAAATTCATGCTCTTAGTACCTTTTATTAGAGAAAATAAAAACCTAGTTATCGAAGGTTTAAAAAAAAGAAACTATTCTGATAACGATTTAGGTGTAATAGATGATGTTATTGCACTAGATGATAAACGAAAAAATACACAGACTAAACTAGATAGTCTGTTAGCTCAAACCAACACATTGTCCAAACAAATTGGTGGTTTATACAAAGAAGGTAAAAGAGAAGAAGCAGATACTTTGAAAACGGAAGTAGCTAGTATAAAAGAACAAAGTAAAAAGCTGCAAGAAGAAATGTCTACGACAAAAGAAAAGTTAGAAGAGTTGTTACTAGGCATTCCTAATATTCCACATCCATCTGTTCCTTTTGGAAAGTCTGATGAAGAGAATGAAGTTTTTCAAGAATGGTCAGGTAGTATGCCTGAATTAGGAGAAGACGCATTAGCGCACTGGGATTTAGCTAAAAAATATAATCTAATTGATTTTGAGCTAGGGGTAAAAATAACAGGAGCTGGTTTTCCTCTTTTTAGAGGAAAAGGTTCTAAGTTACAACGTGCACTAATCAATTTTTTCTTAGACGAAGCGCATGAAGCTGGCTACGAAGAAATTATTCCTCCGCTATTGGTCAATGAAGCTTCTGCACGAGGTACTGGTCAAATACCTGACAAAGAGGGGCAGATGTATTATGCAGAAAAAGATGATCTTTATTTGATTCCTACAGCAGAAGTACCAGTGACAAACATCTTAAGAGATGTTATTTTGGATGAAGGAGACTTCCCGATTCAGTATACTGGATATACACCTTGTTTTAGAAGAGAAGCAGGTGCTTACGGAAAAGATGTAAGAGGATTAAATCGTGTACATCAATTTGATAAGGTTGAAATCGTACATGTTCAACATCCTGATAAATCACATGATACATTGATGGGAATGTTAAAGCATGTGGAAGGACTTTTGCAAAAATTAGAATTGCCTTACCGTATTCTTCGTTTATGTGGTGGTGACTTAGGGGCAGCTTCTGCACTGACATTTGATTTCGAAGTGTATTCTGCTGCACAAAAAAGATGGTTAGAAGTCAGTTCTGTTTCTAATTTCGAAACCTATCAAAGTAATCGAATGAAACTTCGTTTCAGAGATGGGAAAACAACAAGATTGGCACATACGCTTAATGGTAGTGCTTTAGCTTTAGCTCGTATTGTTGCTGCCTTGTTAGAAAACAACCAAAGTACAGAAGGTATTCGTATTCCAAAAGCATTACAATCTTATACTCGATTCGATATTATTAAATAGTGGCTTCAAATTTGTTGTTTTTCTTCGTATGCTATTATTTTTAATATTAGCATTTACTTAACAATTTTGTAAGTGACATATGATGACCTAAGTAGTCTTAATAAATAGAGTAGATGAAAATATCTGCTTACACATTTAATAAAATAAAACGATAATATCATGTACGGTGGTTTTATGATTATAACCTTGATAATGGGTGCTATTGGCGGTTTAGTTGGTAAAGTACTGCAAAGTAGAATGACTAAATATGCTCAAACTCCCATTCAGTCGGGTGTTTCAGGTAAAGAAGTAGCACAACAAATGTTACAACATTATGGAATACATGACGTACAGGTTGTAGAAGGACAAGGTTTTTTAACCGATCACTACAATCCTAAAACAAAAGTAGTATCGCTTAGTCCGCCTATTTATCAAGGGCAAACAGTGGCAGCGGTAGCAGTAGCAGCTCACGAAGTGGGGCATGCTGTTCAACATGCAGAAGCATATGGCTTTTTACAAATGCGCTCTGCAATTGTTCCTTTAGTACAATTTTCAAGTAAGTTTCAACAATTTGCTTTGATGGGAGCTTTTATGACTGTAGGAGCCGGATCAACATTCGGAGATATGGCAATGCTTGCTTGTATTGGCCTCTTTGCAATTACAGCCTTATTTAGCTTAATTACTTTACCTGTAGAGTTTGATGCAAGTAAACGAGGTCTAGCTTATATAGATAATGCAGGCATTGTACAAGGGGAAGAATATACTGGTGCTAAGGATGGTTTGAAATGGGCCGCTATGACTTATGTAGCAGCAGCATTATCGGCAATTGTCATGGTACTTTATTTAGTAATGCGTTTTGCTGGGAACAATAGAAGACGATAAGAGATTAAAAATATTTTTAATAAGATAGGGCAGAAGATTGTTTTTATAAGAATCTTCTGCCTTTTTGTTTTGAAAATTTTGATAACGGCACATTTTACGTTATTTTAGCAGCCCGAAATCAAACAAGTTTTTCACATAATATTTTTACGTTATTTACATGAATACACAAACTCGCAGATATATTTTTATTGACTTCGAGGATCTGAAAAAAGTGAAGTTCAAAAAACTTGAAAAAGTTTGCGATAAATTGTTTATTCTAATAACTTCAGAAGAACGATATATCCCTTTCGAATTAGTCCAGCAAATGCAAAAAATTGGGAAAGGAGTGAAGTGGATTCTAGTAGATGACCAAATGGATAAAAATGTGAATTATCACATTTGCTTCTTGATGGGACGTTTACACCAAAAGGTAAATAGCGATATCGAATTTGCCATTTTATCAAATGATAAAGCCTTTGATCCAATCGTAAATTTTATTAATAATTGTGGACGAAGTTGTTTGCGTGTAAAACGCAAAAAAAACAAACAAGAAAGAGAAAAAGTAGAGGTGACAACTCCAGCCACCTATGTCGACTCAGAAGGTAATATTGAAGAAC
Source organism: Saprospiraceae bacterium (assembly GCA_020630735.1). Taxonomy (GTDB): domain Bacteria; phylum Bacteroidota; class Bacteroidia; order Chitinophagales; family Saprospiraceae; genus JAHDIP01. Next base: position 39,164 of record JAHDIP010000022.1, read on the forward strand.
CAGAATTTTTGAATGATCAACCTTCGCACCACATCATTGAGGGTAGATTCGACGACCAGCTCATAAAAGAAACAGCAAAAGAAACAGTAAATCGACTAGTGCGTTCTGGCAATCGTCCTTCTGATGTGTTAATGCTTAAAAATTACATTCTTCTACATAATCAAGAATTGACTACCAATGGTGGTATAGATAAGATCATCAAAGAATTAGAAGTAAGTAATGAAATCGAAATTAATGAAGGCGAAGTGATATATAATTTTTAAGCTATATTTAACGTTGATTACTTGTTTACCTTAAGACCTCACAATAACTATTATTAATTAAATAAATAAATCATGGAAGAAGATATTAGTTCTTATTTGAGTAACTCAAAAAAGTTAATGAACGACGCTATTGATAGACTCCAAAGAGAATTGGTAAAAATTAGAGCAGGAAAAGCTTCTCCTGCCATGCTTGATGGCCTCAAAGTAGACTACTACGGTACACCTACTGCGATCACACAAGTAGCAAATGTAAGTGCTTCTGACTCTAAGACGATTACGATTCAACCTTGGGAGAAAACAATGTTGGGACCTATCGAACAATCTATCTTTGCTGCCAACTTGGGAATTACACCTATGAATGATGGCGAAACAGTTCGCATCGTTATTCCTCCATTGACTGAGGAACGAAGAAAAGATTTAGTAAAACAATCCAAAACTTATGGAGAAGATGCTAAAGTTAGTATCCGAAATGTACGCCAAAAAGCAATGGATTTTATCAAGAAGGAAGTGAAAGCAGGTTTCCCTGAAGATGCAGGTAAGCGTAAAGAGGATGAAGTTCAAGGAATGGTGAAAAGCTATAATGAAAAAATTACTAAGCTTATCGAAGCTAAGGAAAAAGATATCATGACTATTTAAAATCAATTGATTTTTTGTGTCTACTAAAAGCAGAGGTTAACTACGTGTTGCCTCTGCTTTTTTGCTTTTGCAAAACGTGTTTGTCTAATAAAATACCATTGCTGTAGTGTGCTATTATTCTATTACTTTTTTGTGGAAAAGTATTAATGAAGGGGCGGCGTTTTTAGTATTTTTGTAATTAAATAATAAACATGAAGACAATTATTATCGGAGGAGGAATCATTGGCTTAACAACTGCTTATTATCTACAGCAAGATGGGCACGAGGTTATTGTTTTGGATAAAAGTGATCTGAAAGATGGTTGTTCATATGGGAATGCAGGTATGATTGTGCCCAGTCATTTTATTCCATTAGCTGCTCCAGGTGTTATTGCTCAGGGTATAAAGTGGATGTTTAATGCCGAAAGCCCTTTTTATGTTCGACCACGTATTAGCCTCGATTTGTTGAGTTGGGGATTAAAGTTTTACAAGGCTTCTTCTGCTAATCATGTAAAAGCCTCGATGCCTGTCCTTCGAGATTTTAACTTATTGAGCAAACAATTATTTCAGGAACTAGCAACTCAAGAACAGTTTAATTTTGCTTTTGAAGAACGAGGATTGATGATGCTTTATAATACGACAAAAGCGGAAGAAGAAGAATTACATGTTGCCGAACTTGCTAACAAACTCGGCATCGAAGCAAAACCATTAAATACATTGGAGTTACAAGCGATGGAACCTGAAGCAAAAGTTATAGCGAAGGGTGGTGTATTTTATCCTGGTGATGCGCATCTTTCACCAGCATCTTTAATCCAATGCCTGAAAAATTATTTAAAAGCAAATGGAGTTCAACTATTATCCCAACAAGAAGTTACTTCGTTTACTTTTTCGAAAGAAAAAATATCTCAAGTCCATACCACCCAAAAGAGTTTCGAGGCAGACGAAGTAATAATTGCTTCAGGATCTTGGTCTCGGGAACTAGGAAAATTATTAAAAATTAATATCCCGCTACAAGCAGGAAAAGGCTATAGTATCACCTTAAATAAGCCAGTTAAGCAAATGCGGATTCCATCAATTTTAGCGGAAGCAAAAGTAGCCGTTACGCCTATGCAAGATACCTTACGTTTTGCGGGTACTATGGAAATTACAGGTATAGACTTATCGATTAATCAACGCAGAGTGCAAGGCATTCTAAAATCAATTCCTGAATACTTACCCGATTACCAAATCAAATTACCTGAAAATAAAAATATATGGAGTGGTCTACGACCTTGTTCGCCCGATGGTTTACCCTATGTTGGTCGATCTAATCGGTTTAAAAATGTAACTATTGCAACAGGACATGCAATGATGGGGCTAAGCCTTGCTCCTGCCACAGGAAAGCTCGTTAGTGAAATTATTTCTAAAAAGAAAACCTCTATCGAGACAAAAATGTTAAGTCCAAATCGTTATAAGTAGAAAAGAAGTTTACAAGTCATTTACATCAAAGTGAAACTTACTATTGGTATCCAAAATTTACTTATTTTTACAATTCTTTAATTTTAAATAAAAAACAGATATGAAGCATCTACTTTTATGTTGTCTGATAATGAGTTCAACGATTCTTTGGGCTCAAAAAACAATTGAGGTTGCTCCTCTGCCAAGTGAAGAAGAACAGGTCATTAAAGTCATTGATAAATTATTCGACTCTATGCGAGCAGGTGATGGAAAAGCACTTAAGGGCTTATTTAGAGAAGATGCGACCATGAAAACGGTTCGGAAAATAGATAATAAATTATCTATCCTTGAAGGTAATGTTGAGGATTTTATGAAAGTAGTAAGCGAGCCTCATGATAAAGTTTTTGATGAAAAAATTTGGTCGTATGATGTCAGAATAGACGGAGCTTTGGCTACTGTTTGGACAGACTATACATTCTTCCTAGGAGACGAAATGCGTCATTGTGGTATTAATACATTTCAGCTGATAAAAGGGAGGAAAGGTTGGCAAATAATGGATATAACAGATACCAGAAGAAAGGAAAAATGTATCACAGAATCTGATCCAGAGAAAGAAGTCAACGAATTTGTAGATGCATGGCACAAAGCAGCTGCTACTGCCGATGGTACTACATTTTTTAGAAGTATGGATAAGGATTGTATCTACATCGGTACAGATGCTTCTGAAAGATGGGAGCGTGACGAAATGCAAAAATGGGCAAAACCTTATTTTCAGAAAGATTCAGCTTGGGACTTTACAGCAACCAAACGAGATGTTTATTTTTCAGATGATGGTGTTTACGCTTGGTTCGAAGAATCATTAGATACTTGGATGGGTGTTTGCCGTGGTTCTGGAGTATTGAAAAAAACAAAAAATGGTTGGAAGTTTAAACATTACCACTTGTCTGTTACCGTTCCAAATGATGTTGTAAAAGATTTCATTAGTCTGGTATCAAAATATGAGGAAGGAAAAAAGTAGTTTTATTGCTCGTAAAAAATAACAATAGTGAGAGTCCTAAAAACAAGTATATTTCTGTGTTTTATTTGTAGTGTTACTTCTTTGTTTGCGCAACAACCAACACAAACAATAAGGGGTAAAGTAATAGATACAGACACTAAGCAAACATTAGTAGGAGCTACCGTTTCCTTAATCAACTCAGACCCATCAGTAGGAACTACTTCAGATGAAGAAGGAACGTATCGACTCGAAGAAGTGAATATCGGACGATATGAAATGATGATTTCTTATATCGGATATGAGTCGCAAATAATTCCAGAAGTTTTGTTGGAGTCAGGCAAAGAATTGATTTTAAATGTTGAGCTTAAAGAAAATGCAACGACTCTAGACGAAGTCACTGTTTACTCTTCTCGGCATACGGAACCAACGAATGCAACGACAAGTATTCATACACTGACTTTAGAAGAAACCTTTCGATTTCCTGCTACCTTTTATGATCCCGCACGGTTAGCTGCTTCGTTTGCAGGAGTGGTCAACCAAAACGATCAGGCCAATAATATCATTATAAGAGGGAATGCACCTTCGAGTATGACTTGGCGTTTGGAAGGAGTTGATATCGTCAATCCAAATCATCTGAGTAATGCAGGAACCTTTAGCGATCGAGCTACTCAAAATGGAGGAGGTGTCAATATTCTTAGTGCACAATTGTTAGGAACTTCTCGATTTTTAACAGGAGCATTTCCCGCTGAGTATGGAAATACACTTGGCGGAGTGATGGATATGCAATTACGTTCTGGTAATAATGAACAACTAGAATTTACGGGACAAATTGGTTTAATCGGAATAGATTTGGCAGCGGAAGGACCGCTCTCTAAAAATGCAGGCTCATCTTTTTTGGTCAACTATCGTTATTCAACACTTGGATTGTTGAGTGCAATGGGCGTTGACTTAGGAGACGAGGCCATTAGTTTTCAAGATCTAGCGTTTAACTTTTCTTTTCCGAATAAAAAAGGTGGTGAACTTGGTGTTTTTGGAATGCAAGGAATTAGCAAAAATGTTTTTGAAACAGAACGAGACCCCGAATTATGGGAGTTTGAAAAAGATCGCAACGATATCACTTTTGATAATAAAATGGGCGCATGGGGAATTAGCTATTCACAGCCTTTGAGTAATAAACTTTCCTTAAAAACAATTGCAGCCTTTTCGACGCTCGAAAACGAACGTCGTCAAAATAGTATAGCCAACATCAATTTTTCGGAAATTGATATTGACAAACAAAAAAGGCTATCCGCAAATGTTACATTAAACTATAAAGCAAACAGCAATCATAGCATCAAAGCAGGTACATTTGCTAGCTATATCCAAAACGACATCTTTTTAGATTATACAACTATTGATGCTTTTTATGATGGTCAACAAGATGGTGCGTTGATTCAACCTTTTGTAAACTGGCAATTTCGACCATCTACAAAGCTAACGACTAATGTTGGTCTCCATTACATGCATTACACCTTCAATAAGACGAGTGCTATCGAACCTAGAGCTTCGCTCAAATGGCGATTTCTGCCTGAGCAAAATATTAGCTTAGCCTATGGCTTACATAGTCAAACGCAATTACCTCAGCTATATGGTATCGACGATTTGAGTAACAACTACAAACTTGAACTAACCAAAGCACATCATCTAGTGCTAGGCTACAAAAATGCTTTTAATAAATCAACCTCTTTACAAGTAGAAGTCTATTATCAGGACTTATTTGATGTGCCAATTTCTAGTAATTTATCTAGTACTTTTTCTGGCTTGAATGCTATTTCAGATTATACTTTTTCAGATAGTCTAGTAAGTGAAGGAACTGGAAAAAATTATGGTGTAGAACTAAGTCTTCAAAAGTTTCTAACCAACAATTATTATTTCTTATGGACAGGTATGTTGTATGAGTCCAAATATACTGCTGCTGATGGTATCGAACGAAATACTCGTTTCAATGGAAATTATGCGACAAACCTGACAGTAGGAAAAGAATTTGTTTGGATAAATAAAAAAGGTAAGAACCGAACACTTGGCATTAATTCAAGAGTGTCTTATGTAGGTGGACTTCGTGAAACACCTATTGACCAAATTGCTTCATCAGTACTAGGGCGAACCGTTTTTGATGACCAAAATGCATTTAGTATTAAGCAAAAGGATTTTTTCAAAATAGATTTACGAATTTACTACAAACGTAATAAGCCTAAATACTCTAGTACCCTAGCGCTCGATATCCAAAATGTAACCAATGCTCAAAATATCGCATTTAGCTATTTTGATAATCTGAAAGCGGATGTAATCACCAAGTATCAATTAGGCTTAATCCCATTGCTCAATTATCGAATCGAGTTTTAATTAGAAGTGAAATGAAAATCGTCAACCTCATTTTAGCCATTTTATTTGTATCGTTTGCAATAGTACAGTATAACGACCCAGACCCTTGGTTGTGGATTACACTCTATCTTTTTATCGGAGCTATTTCTGCCTTTGCGGCATTTGGAAAATACAGTAGACCCATTTTGATAGGCGGTATTCTTATTTGTATTGTCGGTATACTGATACTAGTGCCAGAGTTTGTTCATTGGATACAAACAGGTGCGGAGTCAATTGTGGAGTCTATGAAAACAGAGAAACCTCATATCGAATTTGTGCGAGAATTTTTAGGTTTATTTATTTGTCTAATTACGTTGCTCTTTCATTATTCAAAATCGAAGCAATTAACGGGTAAAAAATAAGTTCCGCATTTTGGCTATAGAATTTTTGAGTTTAGATA
>JAHDIP010000247.1 GCA_020630735.1 Saprospiraceae bacterium
TTATAAAACACAAAAGCCCCAGATTACTCTGAGGCTTTTTGCGGTCCGGACGGGACTCGAACCCGCGACCCCCTGCGTGACAGGCAGGTATTCTAACCAACTGAACTACCGAACCATTTTTTACTTATACAACAGTTATTTGTTGTTCAGCGATTGCAAATATATGTTAGTTTTTTTTACTAGTCAACTTTTTTTTAAAAAAAATAAAAAAAGTTTCAAAAGACCTATTTTGTGAGACAGGATGATTAATTTTGTAAGGATAGCCTAAAAAACTAAACTTTGCAGCAAAATCCTTAGTTTTAGACGATTTTAAAACGAAAAAAGGAATTGCTTCTCAACAAACAATCTAACTTATATGGTTTTTTTAGAATTCGAAAAACCGTTGGAGAGCCTTTACGAACAGCTTGAAAAAATCAAGCAGGTTGGTGAACAGGGTGTTATTGATGTTTCTGATATGATAAAGGAGTTAGAAAATAAGATCAAAACCCAACGTAAAGAAATTTATAGTAATCTGACAGGATGGCAAAAAGTACAACTTTCTCGCCACCCTGAACGTCCTTATACGCTTTATTACATCAATCAGATGTGCAAAAAGTTTGTCGAATTGCATGGCGACCGTTATTTCAAAGATGACAAAGCGATTGTAGGTGGTCTTGCTAATCTTGATGGACAATCTGTTGTCTTTATTGGTCACCAAAAAGGTGCAGATACCAAAGATCGTCAATATCGTAATTTTGGAATGGCAAATCCTGAAGGCTATCGAAAAGCGCTTCGCTTAATGAAACTTGCCGAACGATTTAATTATCCAGTAATATGCTTGATAGATACGCCTGGTGCATTCCCTGGTTTAGAGGCTGAAGAACGAGGACAAGCAGAGGCTATTGCTAGAAACTTGTTTGAAATGGCTCAGTTGCGAGTCCCTATTGTATGTGTCGTGATTGGCGAAGGTGCTTCGGGTGGTGCTATCGGTATTGGCTTGGGCGATAAGGTTTTCATGTTGGAAAATACCTGGTACTCTGTTATCTCTCCTGAGTCTTGCTCTTCCATATTGTGGCGTAGTTGGGACTATAAGGAACAAGCTGCGGAAGCTCTAAAATTGACGGCTGACCATATGTACAAATTTGGTTTAATTGATGGTATTATAAAAGAACCGCTTGGTGGGGCTCATGCACTTCCTGGAGAAATGGCTAAAATTCTAAAAAAACATATCAAAAAAGAACTTGTAGAACTTGTGGGCATGGACCCTGATGTACGAATTGAGAAACGAATCAAGAAATATTCTAAAATGGGACAGTACGCTAAAAAACCAAAGACAAAATCAGATACTGTTTCTACGAAGGTTAAGTAAATATACCTACTGGTATTCGGTTTAAGGATTATCATTAATAGCTATTGTTTGATTTTCAGTAGCTTCGAAGTGATTCGTAATCCTAAGAACAATTTGCTTTCGTATTCATGGACATGATTAAACTATTTTGCTTTAAATTCTATTAGCGTTTATTCTAATAAAAAACTATGAGTTTTTTGAATGATATCCGTGCTTATTGGTATAATTATTTTTTACAAAAAGCACTTCAACAAAAAAGCTTTAAAAGAAAGCCTATTGACTACAAGGATGCACAAACAATAGCAATCCTTCTTAATGCTGATAAACCTTCTGATTTAGCAAGCATTCAATCATTTGTAAAAAAACTTGAGAAAACAGGTAAAACGATACATGTTTTATCTTACTCCGACCAAAAATTGCCTCCCAAAGATTTTCCTTTTGACCTTTTTAGTAAAAAAGAAATAGATCTGCTTTGTAGACCTAAGCCTATTATTTCTACTTCCTTTCTGGATACACCTTATGATATACTTATCAATTTTAGTTTTGATAATTGTATGCCGTTGACTTATTTAGCGGCACTTTCAAAAGCGCATCTAAGGATAGGGGGAGTAAGTGAAAACTTGTCTTACTACGACCTGATGATCGACGAACAAAAAGGAATCGATGCTTTTATAAAACAACTAGAGTATTTTTTAAATAAAATGAAAAATGAGCGTTATGAAACAGCAGCAGTATAGAGGGACAGGTGTTGCGCTCGTCACTCCTTTCAAAAATGGGAAAATTGATTTTACCGCACTCGAAAAATTGATTAATCATGTAATCGACGGAGGGGTTAATTATATTGTATCGTTGGGCACTACTGGTGAGGCTATTGTTCTGAGCGAAAAAGAGGCTCGTGCTGTCCTTGACTTTACAATCAAAACAAATAATAAACGTGTTCCTTTAGTAGCTGGACCTTTCGGGCATAATAATACTGCCGAACTGGTCGAAAAAATTAATGCATTCGATTTTGAAGGAATAGATGCGATTCTTTCTAGCAGCCCTTCTTATAATAAACCAACTCAAGAAGGTATCTTTCAGCATTATATGGCAATAGAAAAAGTTTGCCCTGTTCCTATCATCATTTATAATGTTCCAAGTAGAACGGCTTCGAATATCAGAGCTGAGACAATTGTTCGCCTAGCCAAAACGAGTACGAACTTTATTGCAGTAAAAGAAGCTTCTGGCGACCTTTATCAGGGAATGCAAATTATTAAAAATAAGCCCGAAAATTTTTTGGTGCTTTCTGGTGATGATATCAGTTGTTTTCCATTAATGGCTATTGGTGCCGAAGGTGTTATTTCTGTACTTGCCAATGCCTTACCTTTTCAGTTTTCAGAAATGGTGAAAGCAAGTCTAGCTCATGATATAAGTAAAGCTCAACAACTTAATTATCTTTTTCTTGATCTGCACCAGTGGTTATATATAGAAGGGAATCCGACGGGCATCAAAGCAGCATTAGCAATTTTGAACATCTGCACTAAAGATGTAAGACTGCCTTTAGTTCCTCTTTCTGACCAATATTTTAGACAACTTGAAAAAATATTCAATTTGATTTTAAGCAAATCAAATTCAAAAGTATAAACCTTCCTTTTTATGAAAGAGCCGATACGTTGTAACTGGTGTTTGAAAGATCAGCTTTACAAAGATTATCATGATAATGAATGGGGCGTTCCTGTACACGATGATCAAAAATTATTCGAGATGCTTATTCTTGAAGGAGCACAAGCCGGCTTGAGTTGGTATACCGTTTTAACCAAAAGAGAAAACTATCGAAAAGCTTTTGACAATTGGAATATCGCTAAAATCGCAAAATATAAGGATAAAAAAATTCAAGCTTTACTACAAAACCCTGGGATTATTCGCAATCGGTTGAAAGTAAATGCTACCGTTACTAACGCTCAAGCATTTTTTAAAGTCAAAGAAGAATTTGGTTCTTTTGATAACTACATCTGGCAATTTACAGATCATAAAACAATCGTCAATAAACCAAAAACAATGGAGGATGTTCCTGTAAGTACTAAGGAGTCTGATGCCATGAGTAAAGACTTAAAAAAACGAGGTTTTAAATTTGTTGGTACAACCATCTGCTATGCGTATATGCAAGCGATTGGAATGGTGGATGATCACATAGTTAGTTGTTGGAAAAAGACGCGTTAGATAAATCGCAGCGCTGACAGAAGTCAGACAGACTAAGCTTTGCTTAGTAACGGTCAAATAATAAATTCCGCATCTATGGCTGAATCTTCAGAAGTTATATTTCGTTAAAAGCCTCGTGATAGCTAGGCTATCATTTCAACTTGTTGAAATAGTCTGTCAGCGCAGCGATCTCCTTTAAATCCCCTTAATGCGTTCCCAAAGAACTGAAAAAGCATTTCCTTCCATTTCTTCAGCACCACGGACTTCCTTTATTCTATATTTTCCATTTTCAGGGATGAGTAAAAATTTGAACACATAATCTGAAGGCTTTTCAAGCTTAGTCCCCATTCCTCCATATCGAAGGTCATTCAATTGTAAGTAGCCTTTCTTTTTATTATCAATGATATTGTAATAACCATTGGAAAACCATTGAAGGGTTTTAATAGATTCATCATCTTTGTATGTACCTAATAACTCATGCCCTTTTTCTAATTTTTGGAATTCTTGAATAATTGGTGATTTATCAAAATTGGAATACAAGGCTCTGTAATAGTGAGTCGGTGTTTCTGCAATTCCATTCCAAAGCACATTATTAAAAATAGTTGGTACAGCAGTAAATCGTTCATATGGAATATTATGGTGCTTAAGTGATGCTTCGAAAACTTTGTCTATTTGAACTTTATTATAAATCGTAAAAAGCATATAAGCACTACTTATACCAATACCGAGATAATTGAAAAATCGTCGTTTACTATCCATTCGATTATACAAAGAAGCAATGATTAAGCAAGTCAAAAATGGTACTGTGTATAAAGGATCAGCTACCGCAATATTATTGAAGGCGACCCGATAGTCTGAGAATGGATAAAAAAGTTGTGTGCCATATGCTGTGAAGGAATCCAAAATAGGATGTGTAACAATCGACCAAAAAAACAACCACGTCCATTCGGTTCGTGTAGCAATGGGCATACTCAAATCTGGTTGATAAAAAGATCTCCAAAGCCAGCGCATTAGAAGACCACCAATTCCTAACGTTAACACTACAGCAATGGCACTAATACCTCCTGTAGCTACATTTACCACAAAGTTTAACACCCCAATAAAAAGTAGACATAGTACTCCCATGAAGCCCATCATCAAGCCTTTATATATCCGATTTTGATACAGCCCGCTTTGGTAAAATTTATCGACTAGGTAAGCAAAAAAGAAAGGTGTAATAACCGCAAAAAGCAACGAATGAGATGCACCTCTATGAAAAGCTAATGCATCAATATCTGATATGAATGGATTAGCTAAAATATCTAAATCGGGTATTGTGCCAGCCACAGCTCCCCATATCATTGCACGATTGCCTACTTTTTTTCCAAGTACAGCCTCTCCTACAGCAGCTCCTAAAACGATTTGAGTTAATGAATCCATATTATTTCAACATTAATAAAGTTAGTTGGTTTTCCACTTATATTTGCTCGGCAAAGGTATCAATTCTATTTACCTACACATTCATTTTTTCGACAAAAAAGAGTAAAAACATAATAGACATTATTCTAAATGATATTGTATGGCTAAAAAATTGCCTTTTTTCGCTCTCTTTGACTTGCCCCCACAATGTGGTTCATTCTATCAAATATCCACTAGATATTTGGTTGGCTATGCCAACTGTATTGCATTCATGCTCGCTTATCAGACCAAGACGTGAGCCTTTGTGGATTGCAATAAAAATACTGCATCTTTATAACATAAAACCATTTTAGAAAAATGTCTAACAAACCAAACAAATTATAAAAATATTTAATATATTGTGTTCGAATTATTATCCAATAATAACAAAGATCTATGCACATTGAAAAGCCCTTTGCATTTACACGCAAAGGGCTTTCATGTTTTATAACCAAATTATAATCTTATTAAAAGCAATATTCGTTTGCTTCGATAAGTGCCGCTGCAACTTTTCTTCGAGTCGCTTTTACATTAACAGGCGGATACTTTGTGTATCGTTTCAAGCCCATCAGCATTACTTTCAATAAGTCGCCTTCTGCAAAAGAAACTAAAGCATCTGTAGCGTTTTTATGAATTCTAGCCGTAGCATCAAAGAAGAATGTTTTTAACATTGCATTATATACTTCTTGATCATTTTTTTTATCTCTACCTTCTAGTTTTTGTATACGCAACAACATCGACTCTGCTAAGAATGTATCAACCATTATATCTGCAACATTCATCAAAATCTCTTGTTCTTCTTTCAAATTCAATTGACCTTCCATTTGCATTTTGGCTGCAGCACCAGCCACCATTAAAATAATTTTCTTAAAATCTTTTAAGGCTTTTTCTTCTTCCCCATACGTTCCTTCTGCCTGTTCAAACGAAGGCATCGAAGCTAGTTCTTTTTGAACCGCCCATGCAGGTCCTGTAATATCTAAGTGCCCCTTCATTGCTTTTTTCAATAACATTGAAACCATCAACATACGATTAATTTCGTTTGTCCCCTCATAGATACGAGTAATACGAGCATCACGATATGACCGAGCAGCAGTTCCCTCTTCAGAGAAGCCCATTCCACCATGTATCTGTACAGTCTCGTCAACTACATAATCTAAAATATCTGAACCTGCAACCTTTAAAATCGAACACTCAATAGAATATTCTTCTGCAGCAGCCAATTTACCATCAACATAGCTAGCTCCGTTTTCTTTCAATGCAGAAATTCTATTTTGTATTAAATTAGAAACTCTATAAGAAGCACTGTCCATTGCAAAACAGCGGATAGCTTGCTCTGCTAATTTATACTTGATCGCACCGAAGTTAGAAATAGGTTGTTTGAATTGAACACGTTCGTTTGCATATTTTATAGCCGTAGTAATGCTATTTTTGGCACCACCATTAGCTAAAACGCCCAACTTAAATCGACCAACATTTAATACATTAAATGCAATCAAATGTCCTTTTCCTATATCACCTAATACATTTTGGGCAGGTACTTTTGCATTTTCAAAAAATACTTGTCGAGTAGACGAACCTTTAATCCCCAATTTCTTTTCTTCTGCTCCTAGTGTCAAGCCTTCTGTTTCTTTATCTACAATAAATCCTGTAAATTTATCTCCATCAATTTGGGCAAAAACAATAAAGACATCAGCAAAACCAGCATTCGAAATCCACATTTTTTGACCGTTCAAAACATAGTGGTTTCCATCTTCTGTTAAAATCGCACGAGTCTTAGCAGCCAAAGCATCAGAGCCTGAACTTGGTTCTGTCAAACAATAGGAAGCTGCTAATTCACCAGAAATCAATCCTGGCAAATATTTCTGCTTTTGTTCATCAGTTCCATAATATAAGATTGGTAACATTCCGATACCTGTATGTGCAGCATAGGTTGTATTAAAAGAACCTGCAGGTCCAAAAGCATCACAGATTAGGGTGTTTGTATTGGTGTGCATATTCATTCCACCATATTCTTCAGGCATATGCGTACCCAATAGACCCAATTCAGCCACCTCTTTCAAAAGCATTTGAGCGATATTGTCTTCTTGCTTTTCAATTTTCTCAATATTTGGAACGATACGGTTGCGGATAAACTCTGCTACCATGTCTTTTATCATCAACTGCTCTTCATTCAATTCTTCTGGAATAAAGATATCCTCAGGTTTAGAGTCTCTAATAATAAATTCTCCTCCATTTAGTACATCTTCTTTGACTAATGTCTCTGGATTCTGTGTCATATTGATTCTTTTATTTTTAGCGAATATTCGCTACAAATATACGGGTTTTAATTTAATTTGTAAAGTATTTGTGTTTTAGACAGTAAAAAATGGTCTTAACTTATTGATTACAAAAAGATTAAAACAAATAAAATGTAGCTTAATTGTTTAATATAAGGTGCTGTAAGGCCTTAAAATAGGGAACAATGAGAAAAGAAAATTGTTGCGAATATTCGCTTAAATATGCTATAATATTACAAATCTACCATCTTTCACAACACTAAGAGGGTAAAAAGCTCCGTTTTCCCACTCCCCAAATATCTGTATAGGATGTCCGCCACTCAGTCCGATCAACTGCCATTTGAGCTGGGCTCTATCACGTACAGGAAGTGTCTTTTTATCTTTATCAATAAGAAACAATTTATCCTTATCTACAATAGGAATGATGTGTTGGAAAGTACATGGAAAAATAGGTAACCACGGATTTTTAGCTAAAGCATCAGCGTAGCTAGATTGAAATTCTGAAAAATGGGGAAAGGCAAACCATTCGATACGCTCAGGTGTAATGGCTTCGTTGTTTTTGAGGATCGCTCGTAATGGATAATTAGAAGGATAATAAACTAAAGTTCCTTCCAATACCGAACCTACTTTCCAATGACGTTTATAATCATCATTGATAAAAACAGGTTTATATTCTAATAATAGTGCAAAGCATTTTGACTGAAGACCATACAACCAAGTTCGTCGTTTCAGCATATCTAGTTCTTGTACCTCCACTTCGCCCATGACCATCCATTGGTCTTGTAATCCATCTTGCTGTTCTAGTTCTTCTCGTTTTATGGTGATCCCTCCTAAGGTAAATAAATCGTTTTGAAGATTTGGAGGCAGTTTTTCTATTCGTTTATAGCCTTCAGCAATCAAAAATATTTCCGATAACTCTGCTAGTAATTGTTCTGTCCAATTAGAATCTGATCGTTGTATTAATTCTAGCAAGCGAATTCGTTTTCCAATTTCTCCAAGTTTTGCGTCAACTGCACGAGCCGCCATATCATTCCAGAAACTCCCCGATTGTTCTTCTACATTTAAGATGCCTTGTCGAATCAAATCCGTTAACCATATTTCTACATCTGCTAAGCCGAGTTTCATTTGTTCTAATCGTTTGGCTTTACGTTGAGCCTTTGCTGTATCTTTTTTTTGTTGTTTAGCTTCGTCTTCTTTTTCTTGATCAGGTGAATCAATTCGTTGGTCTCTCTTGTTTTGCCATTCTGCCACCCAATCACTTAGTTCATCACTTATCCGAAAAGCTTCTGAATTATTAACAAAGAGCAGCATCAATCCAATGATATGTTTACAAGGAAATTTTCGACTAGGGCAGGTACACTTAAAAGCAGGTCCTTTAAAATCGACACTCGTTTTGTAATAAGCTGTGCCACTACTTTTGCACTCTCCCCAAACCATTCGTTCATTACCAGATAGACCTTGCCATTTTCGAATAGTCGAAAGTTCCTTACCTCGTTGAGCAGTAGCATCATCAGGCGCAAAAGAAAGTACTCGTTCGTTTGTCCAGACCACGGTTGAAATAAATTAGTGATTAAGAACTCAAAAGTAATGAAA
>JAHDIP010000248.1 GCA_020630735.1 Saprospiraceae bacterium
TTCCGCAGGCAGGTTCCATCTGACCGTTAGGAAAAATAAATATAGACAGATGAAATAAATAGGCGGTTAATAAGCCTAATAATATATTGAAAACAAAAATGGGCTAGTGTTAATTCACTAGCCCATTTTTTATCTCCATTCTGCTAGGTACAATTAAAATCATCATGGGTAGCTAAGGTTTGATGCTCAGTAGTTTTAATCGTTTGGCAATCCGAAAACCATTTTGGTTTCTGTTTATTTTCTTAAAGTTAGGAAGAAAACGAATATAACAAAAGTTATGCAAAAATAATTTTTACACAAAAGATACAAAAGAATTCATACAGTCTTGTAAATTTATGGTCTAAAAAACATACATATGAAAAGCATCCTATTCACGATCACATTTATTTGTAGCATTCTTTCTGCAAACGCACAAGAAAAAGCGGACATTCTCCACGAATTAACGGTAGATGTCGTTTACCTCGCATCCGATTATTTAGAAGGCAGAGAAACAGGAACGATTGGCGAAGAACGAGCAGCCGATTATATCGCTCGTCGATTCAAAGAAATTGGACTAGCGCCTAAAGGAGATGATAATAGCTATTTTCACCATTTCGATTTTAAACACAATGCTAATCCACACGAAAAGGCAGAAAAAGGGGAAGAACGAACAGGTAAAAATGTAGTTGCCTACATAGATAATGGTGCTGCAAATACGGTAATAGTTGGAGGACATTACGACCACTTAGGTAAAGGAACATTTGGTTCAAGGCACACAGGAGAAGAAGCAATTCATAATGGTGCTGATGATAATGCTAGTGGAATCGCTGCCTTATTATACATTGCCGAATTTGTAAAGAAGTCAGAATTAAAAAGTAATAATTATTTATTCATTGCTTTTTCTGGTGAAGAAATGGGTTTGATTGGTTCTAAAAAGTTTACACAAAACCCAACCATAGATTTAACGAAAGTAAACTATATGCTCAATATGGATATGGTGGGTTGTCTGAAAGAAGAAAAAGTATTATCCGTAAATGGGGTAGGTACTTCTCCTTCATGGAATAAAATAGTCGAGAAAATTGATATTGGTGGAATCAAACCCAAAACAACAGAGAGTGGGGTAGGACCTTCAGATCATACTTCCTTTTATCTCAAAGATATTCCTGTCTTACATTTTTTTACAGGACAGCACGAACACTACCACAAACCTACTGATGATGTTTCGATCATTAATTTTGATGGTATTTATAATGTCGCTAATTTTTTGATTCTTATCATCGAAAAACTGGACAAAGAACCTCGTTTGACATTTACTAAAACGAAAGATGAATCTGAGGGGCGCAAAGCTGCTGCCTTCAAAGTCACCTTAGGCGTGATGCCTGATTATGTATACGAAGGCGAAGGTATGCACATTGATAGTGTGATCGAAGGACGACCAGCACATAAAGCAGGTTTAGAAAATGGCGATGTCGTCGTAAAAATAGGTGAGGTAGAAGTCAAAGATATTTATGACTATATGGAAGGTTTGGGGAAACTGAAGACAGGAGATAAAGCAGAAGTAATCGTTTTGCGTAAAGGTAAAAAAATCACAAAAGAAGTACAGTTTTGATCAATATAATAATAGAAGATTCCATAAAAGAAAAGTGTCCAGCGCTCGAATTAGTTTGCATAGATTGCAATGTAATTGTCACTGAGGAGTACCCTGATTTATTAAAACTAATTAAGGAAGAAACGACGAAGTTGCAAGCTACTTTAGCTATTCCAGACATTAGCCAACTACCTGTAATACAGGCATCCCGAAAAGGCTATAAAGCCGTCGGGAAAGATCCTGCACGTTATCGACTTTCTGCGGAGTCATTGCTACGTAGAGTTGTGCAAGGAAAAGGTTTGTACAAGATAAACAATGTGGTAGACTTACTCAATTTAGTTTCGATTCAATCTGCTTATTCTATTGGTGGTTATGATGTAGACAAAATAGAAGGCACGATACGTTTAGGCATTGGCGAAGATAATGAGCCTTACGAAGGTATAGGAAGAGGCGCACTTAATATTGCAAACCTTCCAATCTTACGAGATGATATTGGTGCATTCGGAAGCCCGACAAGCGATTCTACTCGAACAAAAGTAAGCGTCGGAACACAACACTTTTTAATGGTTTTTTTCAATTTTGATGGGAATAAGAATGCTTCGGAAGCTGCTGTAAAAGCTATTGAATTATTACAAGCTTATGCTCATGTGCAATTATCGAAAACAAGTACCATAAAATGAAAAAGGACATCACCACAATCGAAGACATCCAATTACTTGTAGACACCTTTTACACCAAAGCAAAAGCTGACGAAACCATTGGTCATTTTTTCAATGAAGTAATCGAACTCGACTTAGAAGAGCACCTACCTAAAATTTATCGTTTTTGGGAATCCATCCTTTTCGGGAAAGCAAACTATAGAGGCAATCCAATGCTAAAGCATATTGATCTACATCAAAAATCAGCAATGACTGTCGAACATTTCGATAAATGGATAACACTTTGGGAAGCAACAACAGACGAATATTTCGAAGGAACAAAAGCTACCGAAGCAAAAACAAAAGCCAAAACCATGAAAGAATTAATGCTCTATAAAATAAAACAAAGCGAAAACCCCAACTTCATACAATAGCAAATAAAACTCAAAATCAAGAAAAAGCCCTCCTCACAATAGAAAACAAAACAGAAGAGCACATTCAAGAAAAAAACCGTGTATATCCGCTCAAAAATCTGCGAAAATCCACGTCCTTACATAGACAAACTTGCCTCTTTCTTAATAGCAATTAAGGCCTTATGAATAACCTCATTATCATTTTCAGAAATATAGCTTAATAAAGCACGACCAAATTCTTTCGAGTCAGATTGCGGATCAAGCGTAGAAGCCACTAAGTTGATCCGATTAATCACATCATCTCTAGCAATTTTAATAATTTGCCAAAGTTGATCTGAAACATAAACCTGTTGTGTAATATTGTGTTCATACTCTTGTTGAACAGCAAGCATTAAGGTAATCTTCAGATCATTAGTCGTCATTTCGTTGGTACGAAGACGAAGCACCATATTAGGGATAGAAATACGTTCGCAAAACAAAGAGAGACGTTCATAAGCCTGAAGGCGAAGCGGTAGAGTAGTAGATTGTTGATCTTGTTTGAAACTTAGCATTCTCAATTTATACTCATTAGCTAAGTATTCACGCAATAAAAAATAAACCGTGATAAATACGATAAAGGCTGGTACGGTTATTTTGATAATTTCTAAAATGACAGAAACGGCTGTTGACATATTTTAAATTTTCTCTTTGGGATGCAAAAATACACGCAATTCGGTCTTTTACAAACCAATTAAATAAAGTTTTTATCTAAGTGAGGTGAAAATTGTGAAATTACTACTATAAATGTAGGTTTTAGCGCTTTATAGGCGGATTGCTTTAAAAGAAGATTTTGAGTTGAAATTCAAAAACTTAACGGAAGATTAACGATTAGATACAAACTTAGAGCATAATTTTTTGTTAAAAAGACAGAAAACACCCGTTTAAGGTTTTAATGGGATGAAATTTTATGTAAATTTGTATACAAACCATAATAATAATGAGTGAAACATCAGGAAATACAATAGCACAACCCATCACATTGACAGATGGTGCTGTAAAACAATTACTTCGAATTCAGCAAGAACAGGAGATGTCAGATGAACATGGCTTACGTGTAGGCGTGAAAGGTGGAGGTTGTTCGGGCTTTTCCTATGTGCTAGGCTTTGACGTAAAAAAAGAAAATGACGATATTTATACCATCAATGGCATTAAAGTGTATATGGAAAAAGCACATGCTATTTACCTCTTAGGCATCGAGATAGATTGGGAAGAGGGCTTAAATAACAGAGGCTTCACTTTTAATAATCCAAATGCTAAAGATACCTGTGGTTGTGGGACTTCTTTCTCCGCCTAAAATTCTATTTTAAATAGATAAAAAATCCCATCGGAAGTATTTCCGATGGGATTTTTTGTTGGATACAATCTCTAATATTCTGGGATTTCCAAATTGAAGAACTGATACGTAAAAATAAAGTATTATAGCACTAATGTCATAAACATATAGCCAGCTATTACATAATATTGTTAGAAATAATTTATTGTTTTACTCGTTATTATGATACTGTTTATTGAACTTTTTTATCGTGCATTCTATCGTCAGACACAGGCTTTTTTGAAATTAATAGCTGAGAAGTTGAAGTATGGCAGACAAAGCCGCATAAAAAAATCAATGATATAATTCAAAACAGGATTTTATAACAAAAAATATATCAATATGAAACATTTTACACTAATTCTTTCCATCCTTTTAGTAATGGCATGTAATAAAGAAAATGAATCGAGCAGCAACCCTTGTGATCAAATATCTGAAGGAGAATATTTGATCTATTCAGATACAGATACAATGACCAATATTCAATTTTTTTCAACTACAAATAGTTTTGACACGGATGGCTTAAGAGGATATAACTTTTGGTTTCCGGCAGCTCCTTTATCAGGAAGCATTGAAAACTGTGATTTAATAATCAATGAATATACAGAGGTCGAACGAGTCGGTATGCCATCACCAGGAGGACATCCAAGATCTTATAAGGAAAGCTTGACAGGGTATGGTAATTATTTTCCCGAAAATGATTCTATCTTTTTGTATATAAACTACGAAAGAACAGGTGATTTTACTGAAAGTTTTAGTGGTAACTTATACCTCAAGAAATTAGATTAAACAGTATCTAAAACTTTTCAAAAAAAATCCCGAACTTTCTAATTGAAAATTCGGGATTTTTTAAACTTCTAGTTCGTTTATTAAAACGACTATTTCATATTTTTGATAACTTCGTCGCCAAACTCAGAACACTTCAATAAAGTAGCCTTCGTCATTAAACGTTCGAAATCATAAGTAACACGTTTTTTGCGGATAGAACTTCCAATACCTTTAATGATAAGATCAGCAGCCTCAGTCCATCCCATATAACGTAACATCATTTCACCAGAAAGAATGACAGAACTAGGATTTACTTTATCCAGACCAGCATATTTAGGAGCTGTACCGTGTGTTGCTTCGAAGATCGCTCTACCAGTATCGTAGTTGATATTTGCACCAGGTGCAATACCAATACCACCAACTGTTGCAGCCAATGCATCAGAAACATAATCACCATTTAGGTTCAATGTAGCGATTACAGAGTAGTCAGCTGGACGTGTAAGGATTTGTTGTAAGAATGCATCAGCGATAGAATCTTTGATCAATAAAGCCCCTTTGCTCAATGCTTTTTCTTGAGCAGTATCAGCAGCTTTCTTTCCTTTCTTCGCTTTGATACGATCATACTGCGCCCACGTAAATACCTTTTTACCAAATTCTCTTTCAGCTAATTCATAACCCCATTCTTTAAATTTACCTTCTGTAAATTTCATGATGTTACCTTTGTGTACAAGCGTAACAGATGGTAAGTTATTATCTAAAGCATGCTTGATTGCAGCACGAACTAAACGTTCTGTACCTTCAACAGATACTGGCTTCACTCCTAAAGAAACGGTATCAGGAAAACGAATACCTTTCACTTTCATATCGTTGATCAAAAACTTCTTGAATTTTCTCAACTTAGCCGTACCGTGTAAGTATTCGATACCAGCATAAATATCTTCTGTATTTTCACGGAAGATCACCATGTCTACCAATTCTGGTTTACGAACTGGAGAAGGAACACCTTTAAAGTAAGTAACAGGACGAACACAAGCATATAAATCTAGCTTCTGACGTAATGCAACATTTAATGAGCGGATACCGCCACCAATAGGAGTTGTTAAAGGTCCTTTTATGGCAACCAAATATTTTTTAATATCAGAAAGTGTTTTAGTTGGCAACCATTTTCCTGTTTTATCAAATGCTTTTTGACCAGCATATACCTCATGCCATTCAATTTTTCGCTTACCTTTATAAGCTTTTTCTACTGCCGCATCCAACACACGTTGAGCTGCTGCCCAAATATCTGGACCAATACCATCTCCTTCGATAAATGGAATAATTGGATTGTCAGGTACGTTTAATTTTCCGTTTTCAATAGTTACTTTTGTTCCACTCATTTTATTGTCGTATTTTGTATTGTGGTTTTATGAATTAATTAAAACTAAAAGTTGCTAGCAATCCTAACTAACTTAAATTTTAATCAGATTTTTAATTTGACTGCAAAAGTAACAATTTAATACAATATTTGTATAGCTTTTTTGTATAATGTGTCATCAATACGTTAGTGTTTAAAAATTAAATGAATGATGAATCCAAATTTGGATGCGACGGACGAACAATTTTCTTCGGAAGATAAACAAATAGAACGTGCCTTACGACCAAAACAATTGGGCGACTTTAGCGGTCAACCCAAGATAGTCGAAAACCTAAAAGTGTTTATCGAAGCGGCTAAACTACGAGAAGAAGCCTTGGATCATGTATTGCTTCATGGTCCTCCTGGTTTGGGAAAAACAACCCTTTCTCATATTATCTCTAATGAACTAGGTGCAGAACTCAAAATGACTTCTGGTCCTGTATTGGAAAAACCTGGTGACTTAGCAGGCTTATTGACAAATTTAGCGGAAGGTGATGTGTTATTTATTGATGAAATTCATCGTCTAAATACGGTCGTCGAAGAATATCTTTATTCTGCAATGGAAGATTATCGTATAGATATCATGATCGACAGTGGACCTAATGCAAGAAGTATTCAGATTACACTCAACCCGTTTACACTCATCGGTGCAACGACGAGGATGGGATTATTGACAGCTCCTATGCGTGCTCGTTTTGGTATCAATTGCCATTTAGATTACTACGATATACCTACGCTCAAAAATATTGTTAAACGTTCTTCTGGTATTCTCCAAATTCCAACTTCTGATGATGGCGCCAATGAAATCGCTCGAAGAAGTAGGGGAACACCTCGTATTGCCAATTCATTGCTACGTCGTATACGTGACTTCGCACAAATAAAAGGTGATGGTACAATCGGTGTCGAAATCGCAAAATATGGTTTGGAAGCCTTAAACGTTGATGATAGTGGTTTGGACGAAATGGATAACAAAATTTTATCAACGATTATTCATAAGTTTAAAGGAGGACCTGTTGGTTTAAGTACACTTGCTACTGCTGTAGCAGAAGAATCGGGCACCATCGAAGAAGTACACGAACCATTCCTAATTATGGAAGGCTATATACAACGAACGCCTAGAGGACGTGAAGCAACCGAAAAAGCATACAAGCATCTTGGTGTAGTACCACCATCTCAAAATGGAACCTTATTTTGATGAGAATATAAGCTATGTGGAAGCCTTTAATTTATTTAGATTCTTCGGTCTTTACCGTTTTGCATCCGTCAAATCAAGTAAAGACAAATAGCAGGGAAATTAGTCTAGAACTGCTTTCACGGTGTAAAGAGCAAAAGGTATTTAAAGGTTATGCTTCCCCTTTTCTAATTCATGAATTAGGGAAACAATTTGACGATCTTAGTTTCTTTTTTGATTTGCTGGAAACATACGATATTACTTACCTTACATTTAGTCAACCAAAAGATATTGATAATATAGCGAATGGATTAGCGAATAAAAAAATCTTGTCTGAACGAAATACTTTTGATTATTTTCATCTAGCTACTTGTGCTTATTTAGCAATAGAATATTTTGTAACTTGGGATAGAGAGCGATTAAATAATTTTGATGCTGAAAATAAAATACATCGAGCAAATTATGTTTACTATTACAGAAATAATTACAAAATTGTAAATCCAGCTTTTTTGATAGGAAAAGAGCATACAGAACCCTTAGAAGGATTATTAAAGCAAAGTCTACTTTATAAAAAAGAAATAGGAAAATTGTTTGATACGATTGAGTTTGGAAAAAGATCGGCTTTAGTTCAAGGCTTGGTAAAACCTTATCTAGCTGAAATAAAAAAAAGAGCCATATCAATTATTGATACTCCTACTGAACAAATGCGTTGCCGTACTGTACATGAAGCGCCAGAATATGAAGATATTCCTTTAGGATTTGAATTAAAAAATTATGATGAAGCAATAGAACTAAAACAATTTCCTCTACTTACTCAAAATGAATATTTAGAATCATCTTGCATACATAATTTTAAACTTTACCATTATAAAGTAACAGAAGGAGTAGATTTATTGAAAGGAATGATGGTAAAGACTTTTAGGGGGATGCCTATTAAATCTAATTATCTTAGTGTAGAAACTAGAGAAAAAGAAGTGGAGAATTACAAACAAAATAAAGCAGATTTTATTAATTGGTTAATACCTCAACTACTATCTTCGATAGATTATTATGGCGAAAAAAAGTATGAAGAAATAAGGAAAGATGATTTTCAAGAATTTGGTCATAGTGGAATTGATCAAGCTATTATACAACTTTTAGAAACAAACGAAAATATTAGACCTTTAAAAGACTTAATCCTAAATTTTGTTGATTTCTTAACAGATGGTAACTGGAAAAATTATAGAGGTTATACCTCTAGTTTTGATTGGCATTACTCTATGCAAAATACAATAAACAATACGTTTATTATGATCAATAAAGAGGCTAAAGATATTTGGCTTCTCTTAGTGGCGATTGATTGTGGTTAATTTTTTTTTTTGGTTCTTAGACAAATCCCGTGAAAGCTAGCGAGACAAAATACAAGGCAGCTCACTTAGTACGTAATTGTCCGTTGACGACGGCGTCGAGCCTTGTCAA
>JAHDIP010000023.1 GCA_020630735.1 Saprospiraceae bacterium
TGCAAACTACGCTTAGCAGATTGGGTTGTTTTTTGGACTTAAAGTAAATTTTAAACAAATGAAACGACCATGATTAAATAGTCTTTAAACCTGCCTGCCGGCAGGCAGGCACACAAAGGAATGACTATTTCATCTTGGCAAGTTCCATTTGACCATTAGGAAAAATAAATATAGACAAATGAAAAAAAGTAGCTTATTACTTGGTAGTCTATTATTCGCAGTATCAATAGTCGCTCAAAATCGACACTTTCTATACGTCGATAAATTTGACGAAATACTAGACGATCCAACGAAGCAAGCAGAATTATTAGAGTATGCACAAGAAGCGGGCTTTGACTGTTTGATGTTTTACGGTTTACACAGAGTTCACAATAACCATAATTTAACAAATCCGACAACTAACCAAATTTTAGCCGACTTTATCAAAGAAGCCAAAACGAATTACGGAATACTAGAAGCAACAGCAATAGGAGAGAGTGCCTCTTTTTTCGAAACAAGAATAGATGCTTATAATAACACCCGCAGCGATCCATTAGAAAAATTTGATAGCTATAATTTAGAGTTTGAATTTTGGAATACCCCTTTGGTAACAAATGGTGGCTATTATTGTACGACTTATTTAGAGCAAAATAACTTAGCTTGCGATACCTCTGGCGCAATCGAATTTTATCTCGAACAATTAGAAGGCATCAAACTACTAGCAGAAGCAAATACACATGATATCTTAACCGAAACTTATGTGGGCTGGCCGAACCAAGGGCAATGCCACCAAATCGCAGCAGTTGCTGATCGCATTTTGGTGCACGCTTATCGTACCGACCCGATTACAGCATATGCTTATACCGAAAACCGTTTGGAGTACTTTGGTACGAGTACCAATCCTGTAGATCTCTCTATTATTTATTCTTCAGAACCCAATTTTATGGGGCCTTGGCTAACAGCAAATTCTTTGCAAGCAGCAGAGGATATATACATGGCAGATTATAATGCCACATCTGAATCATGGAAAAATAATATTAACCTTTTAGGCTTTAGTTATTTTACATACATTTACATGCCACCTATTCAAAATTGTGATATTCCACAACAAATAACAAGTGAAGTATTTTCTGGAAATGTAGCAAAAATTAATTGGCTTTTTGAGGAGGGTGTTGAAAAATATAAAATACGTTATCGACCAATAGCTACGACGACTTGGACAGAAGTTTTTTCAAGAGGTGCTTATCGTTTTCTAAATGGATTAAGCCCGATGACGAATTACGAATACCAACTCAAAACAGTTTGTGCAGGCGATAATTCGATTTGGTCAGGGAGTTATCAATTAACAACCTTGAGCGATGCTTGTGATTTAGCACCTACATCTACAGTTACCTTTGTAGATGTCAATTCTATGTTGGTTAATTGGGAAAGTAATCCTGATGATGTAAAGTATAAAATTAAGTATCGCCCAATAGGTGGTACTTGGATAATTGAGACGATCAATAGTACAAGTAAAACATTGGTGGGTTTGTCTCCAGCAACGATCTATCAATACAAGATCAAAACAAAATGCTTAAGTGGCTGGATTAATTGGACGGCAGTTGCAACATTCGAAACACCAGACCTTCCGACGAATAGGTTGAGCGATGAGTCGCAAATAATTATTTTTCCAAACCCTTCCAGTGGTAGTATAGCGGTACAAAATAGCCCGACTGTAAAAGCGGTAAATATTTATTCCTTGAATGGAAAATTACACCAAACGGTAGAGCAAAATTTTACAGTTATTGATATTCGTAATTTATCAGAAGGTATCTATATTATAAAATTAGTACTTGAAGATGGAAGTAGTGTTCATCAAAAATTGCTTAAACATTAATCCTAAATGAAAAATACATTTTTACTTTTTCTTTGTCAATTGATTATTATGTCAACCTTTGCACAAGACAAACCAGCTTATTTGTTATACAACTCGAAAGGGAAAAAAGTATCCTACAAAAAAATGATGAAGTCTCTGAACAAACAAGATATCATCCTTTTTGGCGAATACCACAACGACCCCATTGCACATTGGTTGCAACTCGAAGTCAGCCAGAGCCTAGAACAAAACAGGCCCTTAATAATGGGAGCAGAAATGTTTGAAACAGATAATCAGATTCCGTTGACACAATACATTAAAGGAGAAATCGACGAAGCCGCTTTAGATTCTTTAGCTCGTCTGTGGCCCAATTACAAAACCGATTATGCACCATTAGTCAATTTTGCGAAAGCAAAAAAAATACCCTTTATCGCTACCAATGTACCACGTCGTTATGCACGTATGGTGTTCCGTCAAGGAATGGCTTCATTAGATACCTTGACTGCTGAAGATAAAGCCTGGATTGTGCCCTTGCCCTTTCCTTTTGATGTCACTTTACCAGGCTACAAAAATATGTTAGATATGGCAGATGGCAATGAAGATTTTCCGAAAGCACAAGCGATCAAAGACGCAACAATGGCGCATTTTATTTTAGAACATTATAAGCTTAATCATAGCTTCATACATTTTAATGGTACCTATCATTCCGATAATTATGAAGGTATTTTATGGTACCTTAAACAACGAAAACCAGATTTGAATTACGGAACAATCAGCACTGTTTTACAAAAAGACATTAGCTCACTTAGTGAAGAAAATAAAGGGCTAGCAGATTTTATTATCTGCATTCCTGACAATATGACGAGGACGTATTAAGATGACATCTGATACAGGAAAAGGCTATCGCAGTAGAACGATAGCCTTTTCTTTTTAGTTCGTGCTCAATGTTATACAGACACCAAAATAGTTTTTGGATTGCCAAACGATTAAAACTACTGAAAAACAAACCTTAGCTAGTCATGATGATCTGTTATAGTTCTACATCAAGACTCCGTTCACGGCTTTTACTGCTTCTGGGATATCTTCATCATTCAACATTTCTTTCAAGTCGATTTCGATGACACGTGTGAGTGCTAACATGGGAATATCATTGCCCAATCCTTCAAATGGATTTTCACTATAGTCACCGATTAATTCCATCATCAGATAAACCCAACCAACTAGTACTGTGAATGGAATAGAAATCCAAGCACCAAAATGACTGATTTCATGAAAAGTAGAAACCATACCAAGCGGTAGTAATAAAATAAAAATGGCAACGAAATAAAAACTCATACTTCCATATTGACGAGGTAGTGGAAATTTCTTTATTCGTTCACACTTTCCTTGATGCGTATAAAAATCATTTAGTAATTTTTGCAACTCCATATGGCGGAAGTCATCAATTAAGCCTGCAGCACGCAAACCTTTTAAATCTTGCGATTGTTGGTCGATGATTTGAGTAGCCGTATTTTTATAATTAATCAACCGTTCTAATTCATCTGCGGGCAAAAACTCTTTCAGTTCTTCTTCTGTTACTCCATCGTTAGATAAATTAACACCAAAGTTTTTTTGTCTTTTTTCATTAAACCGTTGAACATGGCCACCCTGTGCCAAGTGTTCCCAAGGAGTAGAGATAAGCAATTGACTTCTCAAAGCATAAAGCCATCCAATATGACGATAGAGAAGCTTTTTGTGAATAGCATGAATTTCTTCTTTGCTTAAATTTTCTTCAGTAAATTGATTTGTTACAAAAGCTTTTACTGTTGCACCCCACATTCGGCTACTATTGATAATAGCACCCCAAATTTTTCGAGCTTCCCAAAGTCTATCGTAAGCACTGTTATTTTTGAAACCTACATAAAAGGCAACTGCTGTACCTATCACTGAAAGCGGCAACCACGGAATATGTAACCATTCCCAATGGAAAAATTCGAATAATGCAGTAACAGTTGTTGCCCAAGCGGTAATCCAGAGGATATGACCACCAGAAAAACGTAAAATATCAATAATGTTAAAATTCTTCTTTATATACATCTGATTTCATTTTTTGATGATGAGGTAAAAACCAAAGCAAAAATAATAATCTTCCTTAAAAAGAGCTTGTCTATTTTGGTCAAAATATAAAATCGAAACAAATACATAATCAATGTGTTCAATTTTCAACTTCTTACAGTACTTTTTATACTTTTGCAAAAAAGGAAACTATGAATATTATTGATGGAAAATTATTAGCTAAAACGATTAAAGAAGAAATCGCTTTGGAGGTCGAAAAACTTGTAAACGGAGGCAACAAGAAACCTCACTTAGCAGCCGTTTTGGTTGGCGATGACCCTGCAAGTCAGTCCTATGTGCGTAGCAAAGTACGTTCTTGCGAGCAAGTCGGTTTCGATTCTACCTTAGTTCGCAAAGAAGCTGATATTACCGAAAGCGACTTATTGGAAATCATAGACAAGTTAAATGCCGATGATGCAATCGATGGTTTTATCGTTCAACTTCCATTACCAAAGCATATTAATGAGGAAAAAATTACCTTAGCTATTGATCCCAAAAAAGATGTAGACGGTTTCCATCCTACCAATTTTGGTCGCATGGCACAAGGATTACCCTGCTATTTACCCGCCACACCTTTTGGTATATTGCAAATGTTGAAACGATATGATATAGATGTTGAAGGCAAAGAATGTGTTGTTTTAGGTCGTAGTAACATTGTAGGCTCACCTATTAGTATTCTCTTATCTCGTAAAGCTACACCTGGCAATGCAACTGTAGTATTATGCCATAGCCGAACGAAAGACCTTGCCGCCCATACCAAAAGAGCAGATATTTTGATCGTTGCCTTAGGGAAACCTGAGTTTATTACAGCTGATATGGTCAAAGAAGGTGCTGTTGTGATAGATGTAGGGATCAATAGAGTAGATGACGAAACAGCGAAAAGAGGTTATCGCTTAAGAGGAGATGTAAAATATGATGAAGTGGCTCCTAAATGTAGCTATATTACTCCTGTTCCTGGTGGTGTAGGTCCCATGACAGTTACCTCTTTATTAATGAACACGCTAAAAGCTTGTAAGGGAGATGTTTATCGAAAATAAAAAGAGTGCAATATCTGCTTTTTTTTGCCTAAAAGAATGTCATTAGCTCCTATTGGTTGATTTTTATACATCAACGGAATATTGGTGGTATCGTACTTTTAATCCTTCTGCATTCCAAAAAACATTTAGTTTTTAGTATATTAACAATAAATATGGTTTTTTCCACGACATTTTATAATGCTTTTAGGCATAAAAATTAAAAAAAATAGTCTTTATAAGTATCATGTGTCCTCTAAAAAACACGTACTCTTTATTTTTGAGAAAATTATTATAATGGATTGTATAAAAGGAACAGATAAAATCACTTCTGATATTATTCAATTGCTTGGCAAATTAGACAATACTTCTTACAAACAACCACTTGAAATCTTCAATGGATCAAGTTTGGGACAACACTTTAGGCATATTCTCGATTTTTATAACTGCTTAGTTAGAGATGAAGCAAAAGGTCTAATTGATTATGCGTCAAGAGAAAGAGACCCAAAAGTAGAAGTTGATACAGCAGTGGCTTCAGCGGCTTTCTTAAACATTAGTGCTAAGGTTCATCAGATGGATATCGAACAAACCATTCAAGTAAAAGCGGATTTTTCTGAAATCATTGATAAGAAACCAGTTGTTCAATCTTCTTTAGGAAGAGAATTGATGTTTGCTTATGACCATGCTTTGCATCATTTGGCTATGATAAAAATTGGATTACAGACAAACTTTCCTCACATTTGCATCGACGAAAAATTAGGTGTAGCTCCTTCTACTTTAAAATTTCAAAAAGGTAGTGCCGCTCCTAGTGAAACAAATGCATAAGTTAGTTTGATTTATGCATCAATGGCATAAATCATGAATTACTACAAGTATAGTTTCCAATACGATGGCGATAATGAAATCTTACTGGCTTTTTTGAGTCAATTACCTTTTGACACCTTTGAAGAGGAGGAGGGCTTTCATGCCTATATTTCAGAAGATAACCATAACGAAACTTTCCTGACAGAATTAAATGCTCTTAAAGAGCGAATGCAGTTTTCTGTCAAAGAAGAGTATATCCCCGCTCAAAATTGGAATGCCACTTGGGAAGCCAACTTTCATCCCATTTTAGTAGGCGATTATTGCGCAATACGAGCCAATTTTCATGCACCAATTCCTACCGTTAAGCACGAAATCATTATTCATCCCAAAATGGCTTTTGGAACAGGGCATCACGAAACCACTTTTATGGTGATTGAGCGCATGCAATCGATTCCTTTTACAGGCAAAAAAACATTAGATTATGGATGTGGAACGGGCGTTTTAGCAATTCTTGCTGCTTTCGAAAATGCCTCAATTATTGATGCCATAGATATCGATCCTTTGTCTTACGAAAATACAGTTGAAAATTGCGAAAACAATGGTGTTTCTTCAGTGAATAGTATTCGGGGAGTACTGTCTGATATAGAAACAGATGATTACGATGTCATTTTAGCCAATATAAATCGGCATGTTATTTTAGAGAATTTTGCTCTTTTAAGCCAAAAAGCAAAGAAAAATGGTCTTTTAATCATTTCAGGCATACTTCATTCAGATGAATCCCTAATTCTCGAAAATGCCACTCAGCATTCCTTCAAATTACGAGACAAAAAAGAAAAAAATGGCTGGCTTTGCCTCACTTTTGAACGAATTTGAGTTCAAACGCTCAAATTTTACAAAAAATAAGCTAAAAACAAGATGATAATTACAAATCAAAGCGTTTGGGTATAGTATAACTTTGTTTAACTTTGTATGCTCAAAATTTATCATATAACCAGAATACAAATCCAAAACTGATTCTACATTATGAAGGGTAAATTACTTATAACTTTCCTCGCGCTTACTTTTTTTACATTCTCAGCCACAGCACAAGTCAAAATCACTCAATTTAAGGAAGACCCAATAGAGTTCATGCAACAGCTTGGTCAATTTATGACGACCAGTAAGATGAAGGAGATGGAAGAGGTCTACAAAAAATTTGAAAAGTACCACAAAGAAGTTGCTTTTAGTGCTAGTCAAATGGAGCGAATTATTCGGACTTCCAATAAAATGCTTGATCAAAAAATGACGGCAAGTTCATTTTTTAAACCTTACCTGAATGGTCTAACTATTGTGAAAAACACAGAGTTAGGAGATGAACGTTTTAATAAATGGCATGTAGTACTTAATGAAATGCTAGATAATATTGAAAATCGTAAGAAAGGTCCTTTCAAAGATTTCTTATTATTTTCTCTTGATTTTTTCGAAAAGAAAACTCTACGCTATTCTAAATCGGGTATCTCTTGGATCGGCGACGCTTTCAATTATGATATGCTTTACGAAGAAGGACCAAAAATAAAATATGAAAAAGTTGATCTTATAGGTGCTAGAGGAAAAGATACCATCTTAATTCAGGAAACTAAAGGAATTTTTAATCCTATTGACAAAATGTGGAAAGGAGAAGGTGGTAAGGTAACTTGGGAGCGTTTTGGATTAGGCGAAGATTACCACGCAGTATTAGGAGAATATGGGTTTGAAATGACAAAGAGTTTGTATGAAGTACCAAATGTGAAATTATATTATCCAACGCTCTTCAACACTAAAGCTATCGAAGGATCTTTTAAAGATAAAGTGGTCACCAAAAATAAAGCGACAGACGGTTCGTATCCTCGTTTCGAATCTAGAGACAGTATCCTCGTTATTGAAACCATCGGAGATGGTATCAAATATGTAGGTGGTTTTAGATTGCATGGCACTACGGTTTATGGCTATGGTAGTAAAGAAAATAAAGCGACGATTGCTATTGCCAATCAAGAAGCCAAAAAATCTTTCTTTGGAAAGTCTGAATTATTTGTTATCAAGAAGGGAGAACGAATTGTAAGCGAACGGGTAGAAAGTTCTTTATATCTTGGTCAAGATTCAATTTATCACCCTTCCGTAAATGTTCGTTTCGAAATACCACAGCGAGAACTCCGACTCAATCGAGGTGATAGAGGAAGTGATCGAAATCCATTTTATACTTCTTTTCACAATTCGAATATCGACTCCGATTATATCGATTGGATGATGAATAGCGATTCTATTTTGATCGGGAAAAAACAAGCCAATACAAGTACCTTAAAAAAAGAAGTAGTGATTGAGTCTTTAAAGTTTTATCAGGATCGAGACTACGAACGTTTTCAAAATATATCAACTACGAATCCGCTTTCTACCTTGAAACTATTTTCGGATGAAGAAGGAAGTACATTTGTTGATGCAAGAAGATTGGCTAAACGATTAAACCCACGCTACGATATTACAACAATTCAAAGTTTGTTATATGATTTAGTGTCAAAAGGATTTATAAATTATGATAGTGATGAACAGGTCGTCGAAATAAAAGATAAAGTATTTCATTATGCAGAAGCCAGTCAGAAAAAAGTAGATTATGATGAAATGCGATTGGTATCAAAAACAGAAGATTTGAATGCCGTTTTGTCTTTAGAAGATTACTCGGTCGAAACAAGTGGAGTAAAAAACGTAGAGTTTAGTTCTACTCAAAAAGTAGCCTTGAAACCCGTCAACGATCAGGTCACGATGAAACAAAATCGTAATCTAGATTTTGACGGACGAGTTTTTGCTGGCTTCGGTGTTTTTGAAGGAAAAGATTATAGTTTTGATTACAATGGTTTTAATATCAAAATGGATTCTGTACGTTATATGGATATGTTTGTGCCTACAGGCGAAGAAGACAAAAATAAAAATCCAATAGCGCTTTCTATAGGTTCAAGAATAGAACACCTTCAAGGCGTATTATTGATTGATGCCCCATCTAATAAATCAGGTGCAGAAGATATTGAGATGTTCCCATCTTTTCAGAGTAAAGGAAATTCTTATGTTTATTATGATGCTAAAGAAACGAAAGGAGGCTGCTACATGAGAGATTCTTTTTATTTTCAACTCAATCCTTTTAGTTTTAATAGTTTAGATAATTTTACAGAAGAAGATATAAATTATAAAGGGACAATGGTGTCTGCATATATTTTTCCAGACTTTAAAGAGGTTTTAGTATTGCAAGATGATGCCTCTTTAGGATTTGATACAGAGACGCCAGAAAAAGGCTACGATACTTATGTCAATAAAGGAAATTATAAAGGCAAAATACACTTGAGTAATGTAGGTTTTCTTGGAAAAGGAAATATAGAATACCTCGGATCTAATTCCAATTCTGATAGTATAATCTTCAAACCTTATCGAACGATTTCACTGGCAAAAGATTTTAATTTAGAAGAAGCACGAACAGTACCCGAATTTCCACAAGTTTCTGGTATTGACCTCAAAATTAATTGGGTGCCTTACCAAGATACGATGATTGTCATCAATACCGAAGCACCATTTGACGTATTCCAAGATGGCTTACATACGCTTGATGGAACTCTTGGTTTGACTCCTAAAGGCTTGCGTGGCGATGGTTTATTTGATTGGGATAAAGGAAGTATGACGTCTAAGATTTTAGAGTTCGGTGCTCATTCTGTTGATTCTGATACGACGAATTTACAGATTAAAGCACTGAGCGCAGGTGATATTGCTTTGGATACCAGAAATGTAAAAGCTAGTCTCGACTTCGATAAAGGAATGGGAAATGTAAAAGCTAATTCTGATGAACTAACGACTACCTTACCCTACAATAAATATCGAACTTCGATGAACGAGTTTATCTGGGATATGCAGGATGAAAAAATTACCTTCAAATCGGAACAAGGACAAATGGGATCGTTTGAGTCAACACATCCTGATCAAGATTCCCTATTCTTTCAAGGGGAACGTGCATCCTACGACTTGAAAACAAACGAATTGAAAATTGGAGGAGTGCCCTTTGTTATTGCCGCCGACGCATTTATTTATCCAGAAAATGGGGATGTCGAAATCTTACCTGGTGGTGTAATGACTACATTGAATAATGCTCGAATTGTAGCCGATACGATCAACCAATACCACGTCATCAATAAAGCAACGGTAGATATAAAAGGAAAGCGTGTTTATCGAGCAAGTGGTTTTTATGAGTACAATATTGGAGATAAAGAACAAGAATTAGAGTTTGCAAACATTGTAGGTGAACCGAGTGGTAAGGGTTCTTTTAAAGAAAAGAAAACGATTACGAAAGCAACAGGTGAAGTAAAGGAAGGAGATAATTTCTTTATCGATCATAAAACAGAATACCGTGGAAAAATTAGCTTAAGTGCTGAAGACAAAAACTTAAGCTTTGAAGGTTTTGCTCGTTTAGATGCACCGCTAATGCCTGGAAAGCAGTGGTTCTCGATCAATACGGTTGCTGACAAAAATAAACTTTTGATTGGTTACGATACACCAAAAAATTATAAAGGCGATCCACTTGAGACAGGTTTCTATCTTAGCGGTCAATCTGCCCAAATCTATCCGAGGGTAATGATGCCTAAATGGATACGAAAAGACAGAGCTATTCTAGAAGCAAAAGGCTTGTTCAAATACGACCTTACTAAAGATGAATTTAGTTTTGGAGATACACTCAAAATTAGAGCAGATTATAAGCAAGGGAATAAAATGGTGTATAATGTGAAAAATAACACGATCAAAGGCGAAGGTCTTTTAGATATTGGTTCTGCATTAGATTATGTAAATATTACAGCTTCGGGGAGAATAGCTACCAAATTCAAAAATGAAGGTGAAACCGACGAAGTACTACCAGAAGTAACGGCTGAAGTGATGGCAGGTCTTAATTTTAATTTTCCTGACAAACTCTTAAAGCTAATCGTCTACGATTTACAGTCAAGTGGTTATGATGCTGCTAATGTTGATTACACCAAAGATTCTGAATTCTATGTTAGGGCTTTAGCCGAATTAATTGATGACTCTAAGGTGTTAAACAAGACCATCACCAAGCTCAAAAATGGTGTTTTCGAAATGCCTAAAAAATATAATGACTACCAATTACTTTTTAGTAATCTTGACCTCAAATGGGACCCCGATTATCAATCCTTTATTTCTTCGAAACCTAAAGTTGGTGTGGGAGCAATTGACGGAACAATGATTAATAAGGAACTAACTTGTTTTGTTGAATTTAAAATGCCAACAAACGAAGATGATCGCTTTTATGTTTACATCAAATCGCCAAGCGAGTATTACTATTTTTTCGGGTACAAACAAGGTGTGTTAAATGTAGTGTCCAATAATGTTCGTTTCAATGATGCGGTATTGGCTTTAAAGAAAAAAGAAGCGATTATAAAAATGGATGATGGCGAGTTGTACGAAATCCAACCTGTTAATCCAGGAACTGCAGAACAGTTTGTAAATAGAATAAAGGCGCTTTGGTAGTTCTATAAATGAGATTTTTAAAAAGGAAAAAGAGTGTATGATTAGAAGTACACTCTTTTTTTATTCGATTTTTGTAATGAATTTAGTAAAGAATATAAATGTCGAAAATATTAGACTTAACACTAGATGAATTTGAATTTGTAGAAAAACATGAATTCAAAATGCTTTTATTTAAAGATAAAAATAGTGAGAAGTATTTTCAAGCTCAAGATGCTTACAAATATACTGACCAAGATGTACAGTTAGGGTTAGATAACTATTACATTGAATTAAACGATCAACGCTATTCAAGCTATGGAGGCATTATGTTGATACAATTATATGATGGCAAAATTATTTTTAATCTAGAATTAGACGTTAGAAAACGATTGGAAGTTAGTGCGGTCATTGTCGATATCCTAGATATGAACATTGAAAAAATCGAAGAACTAATCTTCAAGTTTTTTGATAAGAATAAGATTCGAATAAGAAATAACTTGAGAGCAAAGAAAATCAATGTTATAAAACTTCCTCTCAACTACCGTGATTATGACATGGATTATAGTATCAGAAATTTGTCAACGGAAGAATACAATCAATTAATGGCAGAATTTGATCCTGCTGATTACGAAAACTATGATGGTGTTTTAAAACCTTGGAATGTATGGAATGGAATCGAAGTTGTCATGCACATTGGAGAAAAGTTTGAAGCGAAAGAATTAACAGAATACAGAAAAAAATATCATCCATACTGTACTGAATCTGCTCCTTTTCTCTTGAACGATAATAGAGTTTTGCTTATAAACGTTATAAGTGCCAGCTTATTTGATAGTGTTGATGACTATCTTAAAGAAGTAAAATCTTGGCCGAGGATGGATAATGATGAGTAAATATCTTTACATAAAAACAAAGGGCATATTTTAAAAAAATACACCCTTTGTCCTTCCTATATTTTAGTTTTTTACAATTCTTGTGGTTGCTATTCGTTCGTTTTCAATGTATTTCAGAAAGTAAATTCCTGTCGGTAAATTTTCTATATTCAATTCAAGCTGATTAAATCCTTTTGTTGAATCAAAAGACTGTTCAAGTACAGAACTTCCTTGTTGATTGAACAATTGAAGTTGAGTGTTGCTACTTTTGTCTGCAAACCATTCTATTGTAAGATGGTCACTAACAGGATTAGGATAAGCATTGATATCGTTTGATGAAATCCTATTTTTAATGCTTGTATTTTGAATACTAAAACTATTAGGAATCGTAAAATACTCATTCCCTGACCAGTTTGTCCAAGCAGCAGCACACTTTGTTTTTGTTTTGTACTTGTATTCAGCACCAGTAACTAGATCAGTTAAACTCACCATCGGAACGGTAGGATTTAAGGTTACCCAGGCCGTACCAGTTGGACCAGGAATTCTATATTTGATTCTCCATTTGACATCATCAATATCGGTTGGCCAACTAATATCTACGGTAGTTGGACTTGTAATATTTACACTAGTTGATTCAGGAAAATCACAAACATCTGCCAAGCTTGCAAAAGTATAAGTACTCGACCAAACCGAATTTTCGGAAGTACAAAGCGATTTCAATTGGTATTGATAATCGGTTGAAGCTTGTAAACCGTTTAAGAAACGGAATGTTTCTTCACCAGCTGTCAATTTTTCTACCCAAGTGCCACCTACAGGTCGAAAACGAATGCGGTAGCGTTCAGAATTATTTACAACAGACCAATTCAGTTTTACCACATTACCACTAATTACATCTACCGTTGTAGGAACAGGAATGTCGCAAGTAGGAGCTGGAGGAGGAGTGATTGGTTCTATTCCCCAAATCAAGACACCATTTCTATAAAGTGTTACTTTATCCCAACATTCGTAAGCGGTCTTCGTTGGATCATAAGAATAATCATCAGACTCATCATAGTTCGACCAATCTGTCTTAGAGAAACGAGCTTGAACTTCGCCAGAATCACTATTAGCATTTAGTATTCCTGCGGCACTTGTAAAACCAATTTCTATATAATGATTAGCACCCGTTTCTGGACTTGTCATTGTAGTAAAACTTGTGGTGGCATTTGCAGCACCAACAGCAGCGTAATCTATCCAAGCACTTTGATCAACATTACCTTCGTTGGTATACCAATATCGAATGGTAAATTCTGATAAGGGAATAGAATTTATACCTTCATTAATGATTTTGAAGTGAGGATTAATTTGATTGTCAGAAGGATCTTGTCCACCTGTTCTGTATTCTAATTTTAAGTCACTAGAGACTATACCGACTCCGATAGTAGTGGAGTAAGTATCCGAATCGCCATTGCTATCTGTTACGGTAAGTATCGCTGTAAACAATCCATCTGAGGCATAGGTATGTGTAGCACTTGAACCCGTTCCAGTATTTCCATCACCAAAATCCCAACTAAACGTTAGGTTATCACCATTAGCATCAGAAGAGCAAGAAGCATCAAAGGAAACAGGTAAAGGCGACTCTCCAGAAGTAGGCGTTGCAGTAAAACAAGCTACAGGTGCAGTATTGTTTACTGTAATGACAATTGTTGCAATATCTGTATATGTTCCATCACTTACAGTTAAGCTTGCAGTATAAACTCCAACTGATGTGTATGTATTAGAAGCTGTTACACCTGTTGCTGTATTTCCATCTCCAAAGTCCCAGCTATAGGTTAAGTTATCAGCATTTGGATCAGAAGAACCAGTGCCATCAAAAGAAACAGGAAGTGGAGCTTCTCCAGAAGTAGGCGTTGCGCTTATCACAGCAGTAGGCGGTTGAGGTGTATCATCAATAACGGTAATTGTTACTGTCTCAGAAACTGTATTTCCATTTCCATCATCTACTGTTAAGCTTACAACATAGACACCCGGATCAATAAAAGTATGTATAGTTGTTGCACCTATCGCTGAATTTCCATCATCAAAATCCCAAGAGTAACTTAATACATCGCCATCAATATCTGTCGTTCCTGAAGCATCAAAATTAACAACTAAAGGTGCGTCTCCAGATGTAGGAGTTGCAATTAAAGAAATAATAGGAGCAGAGTTGCCACCATCACAAGATGGTAAATCACCAAACAACAATTGACCATCATTATAAAAAGGAATACGAGGATTTATTTGTAAACTAT
Organism: Saprospiraceae bacterium; assembly: GCA_020630735.1. Classification (GTDB taxonomy): domain Bacteria; phylum Bacteroidota; class Bacteroidia; order Chitinophagales; family Saprospiraceae; genus JAHDIP01. Next base: position 14,390 of record JAHDIP010000023.1, read on the forward strand.
TATTCAATGGATTGTTTTCAGAAATATAATAGGACCAATCGTTTGTTGGGTCCCATGCAGAAGCAGGCGAATTATTTGGTAAAGCAATACGTATTTGAGCTTCCTTATGCGACTCACTTTGACCACCAGGATAAATAAGTGTATTAGGGAAACAAACTTCTGCGTAGTATTCCGTTCCTCCACATAAAGTCAAGCCAGTAACAGTTGTACTTGCAGGAGCAACATTGATGCTTATGACATAATCATCGGCTGTAAAACCTTCGGCAATACCTTCTGAAATATCAATATAGTAGCGGAAACAAACTTGATCCGTTACCGTAGCTGGCCAAGCCGAATGGTTAGTAGCCCAAACAGAAACTTCAGTAAAGGTACTTCCTGAAGCATTTATTTTTGCCTCGTTGAAATATTCGTCACTAGGTACTTCATCTACTGGGAAGTTAGCTAAAGCAGTACCTCCATAAAGATCAAGCATACGAGCAATCGCTCCAGTGAATCCTGCATTATAATCACAAGCTACTTCGTTTGCAATATAGTCTGAACGATCATCCGTGTACTGATCGTTTGGTGAACCAGGACCTCCGACTAATGCACCACATAATATGTGTCGGTTGTCAGTAGGTGTTTGAATGCTATTCGTCCAGGCTCCATGTGCTGTTCTATGGTGCGGGTTGATGGGAGGATTATTTCCAAAGCCAATTACAAAACTTCTATTCAAAGGATTATCACCAAGTATATAGTTGATTTGAGTAACGGCAAAATCTTTATATTTTGTACTTTTGGCAGGATCAGAACTTGCAATATAATCAGAATAGAGTAAGGCCATAAAAGAAGTGTTTGATGCATAACGCAAGGAACCCCAAGTATCTAAATGTGCTTGACCACCTGGCGAATAACTAATTTGTTGGCCATTATAACCATTTGTCCAATAATCCAACCAGCGTTCTGCATCATCTTTATATTGTGTAGCACCAGTAAGTTGCGCCATTAGAACATAGCAGCCATAAGATTTATCATCCCAAGCAATTGTCCATTTAAACGAACGTTCACCAGAAGGCTCTGTACCTAGATCATTATATTTAGCGATGGCATCGTTTAGATAAGCATTATCCCCAGTCGCTTTATATAACCAAATTGCACCCCAAACCAATTCGTCATTATACCCACTCCAAGAATTATAAAAAGCTGTAGCATCTGTAATCGCATCAGAATATTTACCTCTGTAGGTATCTGCAAAATCGTACAAGGCAATTGCATGTTCTAGAAGGGTTGTGCTGTAAGTAGGATCATCGTTTGCGAAGACTATACTTGCCGCAGCAAGAGCAGCAGCAGTTTCTCCTGTCAAATCAGATCCTGGATTTGCAGCATCTACATAGTACGCAGGTCTAGCCATTTGCATTACTTCAGCTGGTCCCCACCAAGCATGATCTGCAGAACCATTACCTACTTGTCCATAAAAACGATCAGTAGACCCATCAGGATTACGAACATGACATTTGATAAAATAATCTGAAACGAACCGTAAATTATCTTTCAGATAATCCCATTGTTGAATGTTTTCATAAGCAGTTTGATCTTCTACGCCACTCCATCCAAGCATAGTTGCTGTAAAAGCCATAGGAAAACCAAACTTTACATGATCTCCTGCATCATACCAACCACCAGTTAAGTCTAGTCCTACATCTGATCCATCGTTTAAACCAGAGTCACCTCTCCAATTGATTCGATTATCAGCAGGTAGTGGTCCAGAACGTTGAGCTTCATAAAAGAATAATGATTTTTGAAGGACTTCGCCGTAATTATAGTTGGTTTGAGCATAGAGATGATTCATCCCTATAAAAAATAAAATTAATATAGCTTTTTGTAACTTGATCATTGGGTTATTTGTTAATTTAAGAAATGAAATTGTTGAAAAATAATTGGGAGTATTTGACCGTTACAAAAGAACGATTAAAAAATTAATCGTTCTTTTGTTTTAATAGATTAATGCTTTACTACTCTTACGGTTTCTAACAGTTCTCCTTTAATACATCTTAAAAAGTATATCCCAGTTGGTAAATCCTTTATGTTTAATTCAACTTGGTTGAAACCATTCGACGCAGCAATTTTTTGATAATGTACTAATGTACCCTGTTGGTTAAAAAGTTCTAGTTGAATAATTGTATTTCGTTCAGTTGACCATTGCACATTTAAGCGATCACTCGTAGGATTTGGGTAAGCAGCAATGGCATTTTTAGTAACACCATTTTTTACACTACTATCTTGAAAACTATTAGGAATCGTAAAATACTCATTCCCTGACCAGTTTGTCCAAGCAGCAGCACACTTTGTTTTTGTTTTGTACTTGTATTCAGCACCAGTAACTAGATCAGTTAAACTCACCATCGGAACGGTAGGATTTAAGGTTACCCAGGCCGTACCAGTTGGACCAGGAATTCTATATTTGATTCTCCATTTGACATCATCAATATCGGTTGGCCAACTAATATCTACGGTAGTTGGACTTGTAATATTTACACTAGTTGATTCAGGAAAATCACAAACATCTGCCAAGCTTGCAAAAGTATAAGTACTCGACCAAACCGAATTTTCGGAAGTACAAAGCGATTTCAATTGGTATTGATAATCGGTTGAAGCTTGTAAACCGTTTAAGAAACGGAATGTTTCTTCACCAGCTGTCAATTTTTCTACCCAAGTGCCACCTACAGGTCGAAAACGAATGCGGTAGCGTTCAGAATTATTTACAACAGACCAATTCAGTTTTACCACATTACCACTAATTACATCTACCGTTGTAGGAACAGGAATGTCGCAAGTAGGAGCTGGAGGAGGAGTGATTGGTTCTATTCCCCAAATCAAGACACCATTTCTATAAAGTGTCACTTTATCCCAACACTCATAATCTGTTTTGCTAGGATCATAAGAGTAATCATTTGTTTCGTCATAATTTGTCCAATCAACTTTAGACACGCGACTTTGGATATGACCACTATTAGAGTTGGCGTTCAAATTTCCAGCAGCAGGGAGAAAGCCAAGTTCCAAATAATGATCAGCATCATTTTCAGGACTAGACATAGCAACAACAGTTGAAGTCATATTCGAAGCACCAACAATTGCATAATCAATCCATGAGTTTTGAGCTTGCGTCCCTTCTCTAGTAAACCAGTATTTGATGGTTAATTCAGAATAGGGGACAACTGTTGTTCCATTATTCACAATGCGAAATTGAGGATCTACACGATTATCGAATGTTTCTAAATTACCGACTCTATATTCCAATTTTATGTCGCCGCTTACTACACCAACACTTACTGTCGTTGTAAACTCATCCGTTGCTCCATTAGAATCAGTTACTGTTAAAGTAGCTGTATAAACTCCATTAGTGGTATAGGTATGTGAAGTCGTTAAACCTGTTCCACTTGTACCATCACCAAAATCCCAAGAATAAGTTAAGTTGTCATTTGTTGGGTGTGTAGAACACGAAGCATCAAAACTTACATCTAAGGGCGCTTCTCCAGAAGCTGGAGTCGCTGCAAAACAAGCATCAGGTAAAACAGCATTTACGGTAATGGTAACCGCAGCAACATCGCTATCTGTTCCATCACTTACTGTAACAGTAGCTGTATAGACTCCGGCTGAGGTATATATATGTGTAGCTGTAGCCCCTGTACCTGTAGAGCCATCACCAAAATCCCATGTATAAGTCAAGTTTCCACCATTCATACTAGAAGAAGCTGAAGCATCAAAAGCAACATTTAGAGGTGCATAACCAGTAGTCGGAGTTGCACTTATTACTGCATTAATGGTAGAAGGAGCGATATCACTAGGACTCCAAAAATTACCTGTTAGCATAAAGAGTGAAACTGCTCGTAAGGTATTTCCAAAATAATAAGGTAGTGGGTCCGTTACGTTTACTGTTTCTGTATACACTTGATTGAGGAGCGTTTGGTTATTTCCAGCACCCATTACAGCTAAGGCATAAGTTGATACAAATGTAGGACCATGAAAACCACTTGTTCCACCACTTTGAGGAACAGGACCACTCAAATTACTCACGCCTATACTATTCACATAGGCAGATACTTTTGTACAAATATTTTTGGCATCCGCATCATCAAACCAAGCAATATCTTGTGCCATACGCCAAGGATTTCGGCAAGCATCCCATCCATATTCATCTGGACCATTACAGGAATTAGAATTTCCATTAGGATCAGACCAATTGCTAACTAAACCAGTAGTTGGATGTGCATTATTATTAATGAGGGTATAACTTGCATTTACACAATTATCCCAAAAGGTGCTTTGGGCAGGAATATGATCGGCGTATAATCTATAGTAGGCAGGTGATTGATAACTCGGATTTCTACAATCGTTTCCAAAACCCCAATTGTCACCATTATTGATTTGGTAAGTACCATTGGCATTAGTTGGTTGTACTTCCCATGTTTTTATAGCATTGATCAAATCCGTTACATCAGAAGAGTAATTGTGTGGCGAAGTCGTATTTGGCCATTGGTGGTTAGCTATCAAGAGTGCCATTGCTGCATCTAGTTCAGCATCAGCTGCACCCCCCGAACCAATTGTACCACTACATCCTCCTATTTTCCAATTCATCACACCATGATTATTCATATTGTCTTTATAATATTGCCAAAGTCCATCAAATAAATCTTTATCAGCAGCATATGCAGCCAAGAGCATTCCATAAGCAATACCTTCAGAAACTGTTTCATTTGGATTGTCAAATTTTACACGGTATTTTCCTGTGCCGCAGGCCTCTACATAATCTGTTTTCCATTGATTATATGCATTGGCGGCATCCTGTGCTTGACCATAGGTACCACTAGTTGGTAAATTACTTGGCAACAAAACAGAACCTGGATAAGAGGTGTTTGAACCAAATGGAATTGTAGCTCCCGCAGGAGTGTTAATTTGTGCTGTAAGGTGGCTTATTCCTAAGAGAAAAGAAAAGACCATACAGACATGGGTGAATTTAATCATGTTGTAATTTTTTTTGACTGAAAAAAAAGAGTTAATTCAAAAGGGGAATGCGATAGGTAATAAGCTTAGTGAAACGGTTAATGCAAATATATTAAAATTATTTAATATAAACTATATGAGTATAGTGTGAGTTTACCTCTTTTAATAGTTGTTAAGGAATTATTAATATATATTAATAATTGTGACGTGTTAGTCTTTTTGCGTCAAAAGGGTACAAAGCAAAAAAAGTATCAATAAGTAGATATTGATATAAAAATAAATTAAAATTTTATATATACCACTTTTTGGGTATGCATGGTAACTAAATTTGTTTTACCTTTGTCTTACACAACGAATGCCCCCGAGGCAATACAGAAAGTAGTATATAACACCCTTAAAAAGAACCCTCTTTTTACATTCTACTTTAGAATTAAGATAATTAAAATATTGAATTAAAATACATCGAACAATACAAAGGAAAGATACTATTGCTATGCTTTAGTACTATCCTAACAACAACTATTTCATAACCGTTTAAATAATAACTCTATAAGTAAAAAAGTATTTACACTTCTCGTTGAGAGTTTCAGGGACACAACCTCCGGCCTGGACTGTCAAACTTAGCCATGCATTTATTGTTGATTATCAGTGGTTTAGCTCTTTTGTAAAGCTAAAGCCCTCAACAATAGCTCGCATGACCCTAGATTTAGTTTAGAATCCATTTAGCTTATTTTTGGAATCAAGTATTTGGCTAATGTAAGCCTTTACTATTGCGATAGCTTTGCTTTCAATGTAGTATTAGAAGGTTTTGTAACAAGCCATACCCTGTATAGGTATGCCTTAAACACAGCGCAAAAGTACTGCTTCTTGAAAGTACTAGGATAGGATTGCCCAAACTAAAATCAACTCTCTAAAAGATTTAGAATACCGTCTAAATCTTTCCTCCCAACAACCTTTTTATACACGTTCCCTTTGATGGAAGTTTTATTATTGTATCTGCATTTGCAGTTGCCTGATCAAGTATTGCTTATTGTTATAACAATGTAATAACTGACAGAATGGGCTTCCTATGATTACCCCCTAATGCTAGTAAAATAACCTTTACTAGTACGGGCCACTTCATGCAAAAAACGAAGTTATTACCTGTTTGGTGTATTGTAATGTCTACAATGCATACTGGCCATGCTATGCCTAAAACCGATTTAAAATAAATAGCAGCTTGTATGTTGAGCTTAAGAAAAAAGTAGAAGTATAGTTGTGTTACTGAAGCTTTTAATTAATTGCTCTTCGAAATGGAATTTAATAAAAAGTATAGTTGTGTTACTACTTATTAAACCATTCATTTCATAGACAAAAAAGAAGTCTCTTATTTCTGAACTTATGTGAATGGTCAGTTATACTGCCCTACAAACTTACTGTACTTATCGGTTTTATCAGTAATCAAATTTTTAAGGAATGACTAAAAACGTCTACAATTTTGCTTTGTACTTCACTACAATAAACTAATAACAAAATTGACAAAAGAAGGAGTTTTACTATACAATATTATTTGATATAAACTCCAATAGTGAAGGTTTAATCCGCATTCCTTAGCAATGAAAAAATAATACAGCGCTCTACCCAAAAGGTAGAAAATGATTATCGATTAAGAGGTTTTATATCTTTTAAACGCTAGCCATTCTCATTCCTAAGAGCAAGTGTTTAGTCATTGCTGAACATTAAAAACATCGAATAAAAATGTTACGAACAATCATCACAACTATTCTCTCTGTATGCCTATTAGCGAATATCGCTTACGCCAATTATACAGAACCAGTAAAATTCTCTGACAGTCGATCTCAATTCATCTCTGAGATGGAGGATTTTATAATGGCAAGTAATAAAAAAGATGCCATAGAAAGTTTCAATAAATTTAAGACCAAAGTAAATTCCTCTTCTTATAATAATGATGAATTTGCACAAATTGTAGAAACCAGTAATAATATGCTGCAACTCAAAATGGCAGCAAGTCCTTACTTTAGCGCTTACCTAAAAGCAGTTACCATTATTAAAGATGAAGTAAAAGGCGAAAAACAATTTAAGACTTGGCATTCTACTTTAGTAGGAATGCTTAAAGATTTAGAAGACAAAAAATTCAAACCTTACAAAGAATTTGTCAACTTCTCTGAACGCTTCTTTAAAGAAAAGAATTTATATACTTCAAGCTCAGGATTAGTTTGGACGATAGAAACTACTGAATTTGAATTTGCTTACGAAGAAAAAGAAGCTAGTGTTGTTTACAAAAACGTTACTCTAAAAGGAACTCGTAAAGATGCGACCATTATTATTCAAGAAACTTCTGGACATTATTATCCTGCAAAATTGAAGTGGAAAGGCGACGGCGGAAAAGTTAGTTGGGATAAATCTGGAGTAGACAATAACGTTTATTGCAGTTTAACGGAATATGATATCAATGTAAAAAAAGCACTTTATCAAGCGAATAATGTTTTAATGCATCACCCTGATATGTTTAAAGCAGGACCGGTAACGGGTAAACTTGATGATAAAATGATCATGGGCAAACAAAAAGATAAGGTTACTTATCCTCGTTTTGAGTCAAAAGAAAAAACACTAGAAATTGAAGACATAGGTGGTGGTTTAAAATATGTAGGTGGTGTAAAGCTACACGGAAATGTAGTGTATGGCTACGGAACAAAAGATACGAAAGCTAACATAAAAGTATATAATGACCAAAATGAATTAGTACTTAGAGCTTCTTCCGAATCATTCACGATCAAGAAAGGAGAAAAAATTGTTGGGAAGGAAGTAGAAGCAGTGATCTATGTCGAAAATGATTCTATTTATCATCCTTCTGTAAATTTACGTTTTAATCCAATTGAAAAAGAACTGAATTTATTTAGAGGTGATAAAGGTCGTGAACGTAATCCGTTTTTTAGTTCTTATCATAAAGTAGATTTAGACGTTGACAAGATTGATTGGTATGTAGGAACCGACTCTATTATGGTCGGACGTAAAGTAGCAGATTTTGTTGATGCTAATCAACGAGTAAAAATCCGTTCGTTCAACTACTACAACGAAAGTGAATACCAACGTTTCCAAAACGTATCTAGTACCAACCCAATTTCATTGTTAAAAATTATTACAGAAAAAGAAGGAACCAATGTTATTGATGCAAACAAATTAGCAAAGATGTTGAATCCTCGATTCGATATTAGTAGCATCCGTACCTTACTCTATGACTTATCTGCTCAAGGTTTTGTAGACTACGATAAAGACTCGCAATTAGTGACTGTAAAAGATAAAGTGATTCATTATGCGAAAGCTAGCCAAAAGCAATCGGACTATGATAATCTAGAGATTGTTTCTACTACTGATGAAACCAATGCGGTTTTGAGTTTGACAAATCACAACCTGAAAACAAAAGGAATAAAACATGTAGAGTTCAACAAGCGTCAGCGAGTAGCTGCAGTACCTACTGATAACCAAATTACTCTTAAAGATAATAGAGATATGACTTTTGATGGAAAACTATATGCTGGTTTTGGTTTATTTGATGGTTCAGGTTACGAGTTTAGCTACAAAAAGAATTCGATCAAAATGGATTCTGTAAAAGTACTAGAGTTGTTTATTCCTACTGGCGATAAAGATACTAAAGGAATGCCTGAAGCATTTGCAATGGCTTCTAAATTAGAACATCTTAGTGGAGAAATTTTAATAGATGCACCTGAAAATAAATCAGGTAAAGAAGATGTAGAAATGTTTCCATCACTAAATAGTAAAGGAGCATTTGTTTACTACGATATGAAAGAAGTACAAGGTGGTGTTTATACTAGAGACAAATTTTTCTTCAAATTGGATCCGTTCCATATGAACAGTTTAGACAAATTTACAAAAGAAGATTTAGTTTATAAAGGAACGCTTACATCACATAATATCTTCCCTGATTTTCAGGAGACGCTTTTATTGCAAGAAGATCAATCTTTAGGATTTGTGACGAATACACCAGCGACAGGCTATCAGGCTTACCAAAGTTCTGGTGTATACAAAGGTGAGATCGCTTTAAGTAATGCAGGTCTATTAGGTAAAGGAAATATCGAATACCTTGGTTCTACATTTGATTCAAAAGACATCACTTTCAAGCCAGAACAAATGCTAGCAACTGCAGATGCATTTAATTTAAAAGAGAGCAGATCGGGAGTTGAGTATCCAAAAGTAAAAGCACAAGATGTAAAGATAGATTGGTTGCCATATGCTGATACCATGTTTGTTGATACCAAAGAATTTCCGTTTGAAATGTTCAATGACGGTTTACACACATTAGGGGGTACATTGATTTTGACTTCTAAAGGACTCAAAGGAAAAGGTATTTTTGATTGGGACAAAGGCTCCGTTGATTCTGAATTGTATTCTTTTGGTGCGCACAGTTCTAAAGCAGATGTTGCTGATTTGCAAATTCGTGCATTCAATACTGAAGAACTAGCACTAGATACTAGAAATGTAAAAGTAGATTTCGATTTCGATAAGCAGATAGGTACCGTAAAAGCGAATGTTGATACACTTATGACGACTCTACCATACAATAAGTACATCACTTCTATGAATGAATTTGATTGGGATATTGCTGGCGAAACGATTACGTTTAAGGCTGAAGAAAATAAAATGGGAACATTCTTATCTACTTCAGAAGGACAAGATTCATTATTCTTTAAAGGTGAAACGGCAAAATACGATTTGAAATCTAGCGAACTGTTGATTGGTGGAGTAAAGAAAATTCAAGTTGCAGATGCCTTGATTTATCCTAACGAAGGAAAAGTTGATATCCAATCTGGTGGTATCATGACAACATTGAACGATGCAAAAATTGTAGCCAATCTTAGAAATAAACATCACGTTATTAACCGTGCAACAATTGATATCAAAGGGAAGAAATTGTACGAAGGTACTGGTTTTTATGAATATAATATTGGAGACAAAGAACAAGAGATTGAGTTTACAAATATTTCTGGTCAAGCATTAGAAGACAATAAATTGACAACTACTGCATCAGGTACAATCAAAGAAACTGATCAGTTTTACATAGATCACAAAACGACTTTTAGAGGTACGATTCGATTAAACGCTGAATCTAGAAATTTAAAATTCGAAGGTTTTGCAAAATTGGATGCTGAACGTTTACCACACAATCAATGGTTCTCTATTGATAGCAAAGGAGATAGAAAAAACCTAAGTATCTCTTACGATGAGCCTAAAAATTTAGATGGAGCGAAATTGAGCACTGGTCTATTTTTAAGCCACGAAAAAGGAGCGATTTATCCTAGAGTAATGATGCCGGCTTGGTCAAAACAAGATCGTACTATTTTTGAAGCAAAAGGATTATTCAATTATGATGAAAAAAATAACCACTTCAATTTTGGTGACTCACTAAAAGTTGTTGCTAACCACACTAAAGGTAATTTGTTGAAGTTTGATGATAACGATGGTACCGTTACAGCTCAAGGACAATTTAATATTGGATCCGGTTTGGATTACATCAATGTAACAACGGCGGGTAAAGCGATTACTCGATTTAAAGAAAGTGGTGGAGAAACACCTACCATAGACCTAAATGCAATGTTAGGAATTGACTTTATTCTTCCTGAAAAACTAGAGAGTATAATGGCAGGTGACTTTATGGCTACAAGCTATGAAGCGGAAGCGATAGATTACAAAGGTGATGGAACCTACGAAAAAGCATTAGCAGAATTTTATGATAATGATAAAAAGGCAATGTTCAAAGCATTGGACGTATTACGAAATAGTGGGAAATTAGAATTACCTAAGAAGAATTCTTATACGATCTTCTTCAGTAAATTAGGATTGGAGTGGAATGAAGAGTTACAATCTTTTGTTTCTAATACTAAGAAAATTGGTTTGGGAGCTATTGGTGGCGAAGTGATAAATAGACAAGTAGAAGCATATGTAGAATTTAGAATGCCTTCTAATGAAAATGATCGTTTTTACATCCATCTTACTTCTCCAAGTGGCTACTACTATTTCTTTGGTTTCAAAGAAGGTATCATGAATATCGTGTCTAATAATGTTCGATTTAATGAAGAAGTAATCAACATGAAGAATAAAGATAAAATGCACAAAATGAAAAATGGTGAAACATACGAAATACAACCCGTCAACGAGGGTACAGCAAAAGCTTTTGTCAACAGAGTTATTGAGGCTAGCAAATAGCCAAGAATATAGTTGTTGATACTGTTCGATGTTTGAGAGGGTAAACTTGGTTTACCCTCTTTTTTTTGGCTTACTTATTTTCTGCTTGAATTAGATCCATTTTTTCCTTTTGTAAGTTCATTACATTTGATTCAATGATATCCAACTCTTCGGAAAAGATACGATTTATTTCAACTACTTTTAGTTGTAATTTTTTTAATTCTTTTATCTGTTTTTGCCCTATTTCTTTTCGAGCAAGCTCTTTGATAATCAATTCTCCATAAGAAAGAGAACTAAAATATTCAGCTCTTCGATTATTGTATATCAATTCAAGGTTTTCATATTCATATACATCAGTCAATTCCTTTTTGAAAGCTTTGATTGATTTTTTAAGGTTTACAGCTTGTAATTGTATATCGCTAATGGTTACCTCACATTCTTTTGTAAATGATGGAGTCTTCGGATCAGTATTATAACTTTTGGTTAATCTGTGGTTAATATTTATAAAAATATTGTTTAGTATTTTTATTACATTTTTTCCTTCGTCCATTATTTCAAGGATCTCCATATAGAGCTTTTTGTTATCATCTATTTCTTTGACAAGTTTTAGTATTCTATTTAGATCAAAAGAGCCATGTTGTTTTATACTTTGTTCACGTTCAATAACTAATTCCGCAAATTCTTTTTTCAGGGAATGTTCGGTTGCGATTTTCTTATTCAGAACATTTAATTCAAAATTTAATATATCGATTAGTTTTTGATGTTCATCTATTTCCATAGACTTACTCAGATATTGGTCTTTTAATTTTTTTTCTTTTTCTTGATGTCGAACTCTAGCCTTTTTTAGGAGACTCTTTAGTTTACTAAATGATTTATGATCATCAAGTTGTTTTTCAAGGCTTGCCAATTCTCGCTCTAGCGCATCCAAGGTTCGTGCTTCAATTTTAATCTTTTTCACTAACTCAACACAGTAACCCTTACACAATTCGATGTTTTGTATCTCTTTTATTAATTCTTCTATTCTTGGTTCAATATCTTTCATGCGTTTGAAATTTATAATATTGCTGGCACTACTTGTATTTCCGTACAAGTAGTATGATATACTTTTATTTTGTCAAATTCTCTTGGCCGAACAAGCCGACTACAATAGATTTGGTCAATCAATTCATGATCAATAATTAATAATCTATAGAACGATCTCCCATTGTACTACATCAGAAGCCGCATTTTGTGAAAATATTCGTTGTAAAAACAGGTATATTTCTCTTTTTTTAGCAACCTATGTCTTTTTTTTGCGTTAAACACTGCCCACAAAATTACCAAATTTTCTCTCCTTATATATACAATCTTTTCTTTATACCAACCGCTTCACAAATTTTAGCTTACTGTAAACCAGTGACAATATAAATTTACATATTAAAAAATGTATCTAAATATCTATATGTAAACTACCCTTTTTTTGGTATGATTTTAGACATAAGAACTTAGTGGAAAAGTAGCTTTTTCAATGCTTTTCTATTTAAGAATCTAGAAACTTTATAACTCGCTGTATGCTAGTTGTTTATGTTCTCATGAAAAATATTTTTTCTGAGCGATACATAGTTTTAAAATCCTATTAACCTTTTTGGGAAACTAAAAAAATCTCAAAAGGCTAAGGGAAAAGACATCAAAACAATCCCTATGAAAAGGAGTTTACAGATTTTATTTGCCTTATTTTTTATTTTTATAGCTTCTAGTAAACTATTAGTCGCACAAAATAATTTATCTGTGGCATTTGAAAATCTAAATGCCGTTCCCGATTTTTTGAATATTTGTGGCGATGCAGATACTGCCAAAGTAGTGATCAGTATTGAAGGGCTCAATCCATTTACTCGAACAAATCTTACTGCTACTGCTAATTTATTCGAAGGCGTGAATTTTGTCGAATTTTTACCAGCACAATCTTCAACTGGAATAACCTTAGTTGATGGATCAGATCCATCTAGACCTATTTTTAGTCTTCCCGATCTAGGACCATCTGGTATACTATCCGTCGAATTGACTTATTCTATTGTAGCCAAATGTGCTTATATCGATACGCTTACTGCAAACAATGCAGCCGATGTTTTAGATGCGTGGCATTTTGAGTACGACCTTGATGGAAGTACAACTGGTCTCGTCGAAGATGATGTAAATATCGAATATCGTGATGCCTTTGCAGTTCCATCTTTTACGATCTCAGCCATGAATAGTAATGGTCCTTCAAAAGTAGGAGAGTGCTTGTCGAGAGATATTATTACAACGAATAGTGGATTAGATGGTTTTGTAGATACGCTGATGTATGAAAATATTCAAGGGGCTGGAATCTCTGTAGTTGGTATAGAAGTAAACGGGATTTCAATACCATTCACCAAACAAGAAGTATTTGGCGATACCCTAATTACAGCCTTAATAGATAGTTCCTTTTTTCAACTCAATACAATAGGTAGTGGACCTGGAGATGGAGATAACTTTTTTGATCCTGATGAAACGGTTTTGATTACCGAATATATATGTGTCTTAAATTGTGATGACTCTAGAGCAAGTACACATACCGCTTTGTGGGGTTGCGATGGTGATTATTGTAGACCTACAACGACAACCGATTTTATTAGAATTGGAGATGGAGCAGCCAATGTAGGTTTTGTTCCTTCAGGTTCTGTTACGAATACAAATACTGGTTATTGTCAAGCGGGTTCTTCTACAGTTACCTTTACTAATGAAGGAGTAGAAGTTGATCCTGGCTTTGCAACGATGACTGATTTGATCGCAGGTATTGGAATCGGCGATGGTTTTTTATTGAGCTCTGATGGTTTTACCATTACATCAATTGTAATCGGAGGTGTTACGATGACCGCTCCTTTAGCGATGAATCCTTTAGATGGGAATCCTCTTTTTCAAACCGATCCTGATGGTCCAGGAGGCATAGAAGATATGGATGGCGATGGTTATTTTGATGATTTAGGATTGGGGCAATCGTTTGAGATGACCGCTTACTTTGAGTTTGATTGTTCAAATGCACAAGTAGTTGGCGATGATTACTGTGCCAATGATTTTGTAACTGCATTGAGTGCAAGAGTCGATTATACCGATGCATGTAGCGATCAAATTATAGAGCTAGAAAGCTCTTACTATGCACCTCAAAACAAACAAGATAATTTTGAAAATTTTACAGATCCAGATGCCTTTTTGCAGACAGACGTATTTTATATTATACACAATGAAACAAGAAGTGTTTTTAACTTCGAAAAAGATTGTGGTAGTGGAGAACAGTTTATTATAAAAATGGTATTGCCAACAGGTATCAATCCGATTATTTCTGAAATGGCATTGTTTAGAAACCAGTCTTCATCCTCTGTGCCCTTGATCAATAATTTTATGACTGGGGATACCTTAAACCTTATTTACGATGCTTCTGTTTCTGCATTTATAGGTGGCGAGTATGAAGTCATCATGGCTTTACAAGCAGACTGTTCTGCACAAACAGGGCCAACAAGTTTTCCATTTAGTATGGAACATTATTGCCCAAGTTGTGATTGTACACATACTTGGTATTGTGATGAATTACCTGGTCCTCAATTGCATACTACTGATCCTCCTTGTCCACCATTAGCTTGTCCTGTTGGTTTACAATCTACGTCATTTGATGTAAATCGGGTAACTTTTGGTTATACTGACAATAGTTACACAACTCCATATGATCCAGCATTAGCGAATACAAAAGTTGCTATTTCTTGCGACTCTATCGAAATGCGTTTGATCAATATTGTAGGAGATACGCCTATAAGTGATAGCATTGGAGTCGTAGTACATTATAATAATGTAGATGGTAGTATGGATACTACCCAGACATTAATTTTTGGAGAAGGTACTTTACGATTAACTAATAATGGCAACGAATATTTTTGCCCTATTGATCAATCACACCTAACTGTTCAAGCTATAGATAGTACCAAGTTTTTAACCTTTGAGTTAGGAAATTGTTTGACGGATTTAGGCATTACTCTAAATCCTGGTGATACAGTTGAATACATTGGTTATTTTAAGGTGAATACAGAAGGTCCTTATCCTGTACAATTCCGTAGAATTCCCAACTTAAGAGCATATGGATATGCTGCGGTTGACGGTATCGATTATGCCTGTGATAACTTTGGAGATATACTAACGATAGCAAAAAATAATACCGTCTTTTCTTATCCAAACAGTACGAGTATGCCTGAAGGCTGTGAAGAAGCAACCCTTCAATATCGACTCATTACGGTAAATAATGGATTTAGTGAATGGTTCGGAAATGAGTACAGACAAGCAATTGCAATCGACTCGATTACCTTCCGATTTGATACAACGATTTTTCAAGCCTTCAGTCAGTTTATACCTGAAGTTTCTATTCCTGGGCATCCAGTCCATGGCAATAGTTTTGTTCCTATTGAATCATTTGACTTATCGCCAGATGGCTACTATGTAGCTCGTTTTGATACCTTACAAAATGTGCCAGCTTTAAATGATGTAACTTCTTATTCGTTTAATCTAAGAATCCGTGCAATACCGAACTGCCGTTCCTTAACAGGAAGTATAAATGACGACAATGTCTTTGATTTTGATCCGACCATTTATTTTTATGATCGATATTATGCCAGCGTAATCGGAGATGGATCATGTATTGATTATAAAGTAGATTCTGTTGATAATAATATTACTTATACCGAGCCACCTACATTTATTCTTTCACCAGTCTCTAACCCAAACTTTATTTTAGTTGGTGATACTGCTGTATGGGAAGTACAATATTGTAATACTTCATCTGAAGCAGATGCAGGACTTACTTGGCTTTCATTAGAGGATGCTACAGGAGCTATCGAGATTGTAGAAATGACGGACATTAGTAATCCATCGAATAATACTGATCTGACAATCACGCAATATGATGCAGCAAATGGTAGCTATTACTTCGCTTATACACCTGCATTACTTAGAGCCGATGGTACTAATAATTTGGATGAAATGTGTAATACTATCCGAATAAAATCATTAGTCAATAATTGTGGATTAACAAATATTACTGCTCGGATTGGTTACAACTGTATAGCATTCGATGACCCAAACTGGACGCCTTTATCCTATGATCCTTGTGATGATATTACGACGCCTTTAACGGTTACCACCTTGAGTCCATTTTTGGATGCTACCATTACAGAGCAACCAGCTACCAATCCAGAAATTTGCGATACTAGTACAATAGAAATTTTAGTAAGAAATACCAATGAAGGTATCGCATACGATATAAGAACACAACTCATTTTACCAATTCAAGGAGCTACGATTGTTCCTGGTAGTATTCAGTTTGCACATCCTTCAGATGCTCCAATGGTACCTGCATTATCTGACCCAGTATATGTTGGTACAAGTTCGAGAGGAGACATTTATCAATATGATGATTTCTCACAATTGGATGCTTTCTTAGATCAAAATGGCTTGCCTGGTTTCGATCCATCTAACCCAACAACCTCTAACGAAATCCGACTTCGTTACGATTTCGTAACCGACTGTAATTATGTAAGTGGTTCGGTGTCGTACTATACGATACAAGGTATGCAAGGTTGTGGAGACTCTACCAACTTCGAGCGAGGGGAAACCTTGCCTATACAAATCAATGGTGCAGAACCTGATTTTTCTAAAATATTTGATATCAGTTTCTCTCCACAAACAGCCTTATTTCCAGGAGGCGTTTCGACGGTTGGAATTGATGTAACCAATATGACAAGCACACCATCTGATACAACTGATAAAGTAAAACTAATGTTACCACTAGAAGTGGTTTATCAGCCTGGTTCAACAGTGGCTACTAATCCAGGAACTTGGATACTCGAAGAACCCGAAATAGATACGGTGGCTAATTTCCAAATGCTCTATTGGTGTTTGCCAGCTGGCATCCTTCAAAACGAAGTAGCCAACTTTACTTTTGGTTTAGCAGCACCCGATTACGATTGTAGCACTTCCAATTTAGAGGTAGGATTATCTACTATTTTGAGAAAAGAACTGATGTGTGTAGGTACTACGATAACTTGTGAAGTAGAAGCAATTACATCTATAGATGGTAGTCAACTGACAGACTTACCTGTTATCCAAAATTCATTAGACTTTCATTTGGCATCCGTTACTAGTATTTGTCAAGATACCAATGAAGAACTCGTCACAGTAGATGGAGGAATAATAAATGCAGGAGTAGATTTCCCCGCTTTACCTTTCACGGTGACTTATCACTTCGATTCTAATAGTAATGATATTTATGACGACGGCGAACCAGTCATTATGAGCTTTAATGAGAGTGGACCAATTGGTTCTTTAGATACCCTTCCAATCAATCATTCATTCTTTATTGATAATGGAAAAGTGTGTCAAATCATTGCTCGAATAGATACCACAGGTTTAGGTCTTTGTGATGAAAGTGAAATCAAATTGCCAGATCCTGTATTACTAAATGCTGGCGATGATCAATTATTCTGTGCAGATAGTCCAACGACGATTAATACAGAGATTGGAGATCCTGCTTGTAATTTTATGGGTGGCTATGTTTATAATTGGAGAGCATTACCTCCAGCAGCAGATACAGATTTGAGTAGCTTAACCGTACCAAATCCAACGATTAGTGTTCCGCACAATGCCGTCGTTGAAGACACCTTAATTTATGTTTTAGAAACACAACGAGTTGGTTGTGGTGCCTTAACGGTCGATTCTGTTTTAATCATCAGAGGAATTTCTATTGATGTAGTAGGTGGAGGAGATGTCTTCTCTACACCTGGTGATACCATTACCTTGATGCCGACGGTTACAGGTGGTAGTACACCTTATACATACAGTTGGACACCAACAACAGATATGGATGACCCAACAAGTGCAACCCCACAAGTTTGGCCTTCAGTAGAAACACAATATACCGTAACGGCTACTTCGGCTGTAGGTTGTACAGATACAGATGTGATTCAAGTCTTTTTCTCGAATCCTGTTGAAGCCGTTTTAGAAACAGCAGATACGTCTATTTGTAGTAATGAAACGGTACAGCTAGGTGTAACTGGAGGAACAGATTATAGTTGGGTAGAAGATGCTGCAAATCCAACAATGGGTAATTTATCTTCTACTACAATTCCAAATCCAATATTTAGCGGAGCTGCTCCGAACTCTATTTATATGTATGATGTCATCGTGACAGATACGAATTATCCAGGTTATGCAGATACCGCAACAGTAACAATTACGGTAGATGATGCTTTAGCGGAAGCTTTAGCATTTCCTCCGATTGCTTGTGCAGGAGATACCGTTGTCTTATCGGGCGGATATGGAATTCAACTAGATTGGTTTGAAGGAACAACGCCTATTGGTTCAGGGTTTAGTTTAGTCGTTATGCCTACAGCAACGACAACTTATACCTTGGTCGCAGAAAATGCAATCGGTTGTCAAGATACAGCAATGGTTACAGTACAAGTAGAACCATTGCCAATAGTAGCCAATCCAATTCCAGATATGGAAAATTGCGCTAGTGATGTTATTCCTGTTTCAATAGAAATAAATGAACCTATAGCGTCCTATATCATTGCAGGAACAGGTGGTTTTGCGAATGACTTTATATCAGGTGGAAATACCTTAAATTTTGATGCGATCTATACAGGTGATGTCTCTACTTTTGATGTTTATATAACGGGAGCAACAAATGGTTGCGAGATAGTAGAAACCTTTACGATAAGTTCTTGTACATCTTGTAATACACCAGTTGTTGCTGGTGTCTCTACAACAAGCTCTACATGTGGTAATGCTGAAGGTTCAGCCGTTATAACAGTAGCAGGTGATCCTAACTTATACTCCTTTGATTGGGCACCTAATAGCGGAACAATTGTTTCGCCAGGTAATGCAAGCGAAAATTTACCATTCGGTGGATACATCGTTACCATTGCAGATATTGCTCAAGCAAATTGTAATACGGAAGCTTACGTGCTTATTACGAATGCTGATGGACCGACTGCTTCGGCAGTGACAACACCAGCTACTTGTGAAGCACCTGATGGTACAGCAACACTTTCACCTGCCAACTTTACCTATGAGTGGAGCGATGGTGGAAATGGAAACAGCCGTACTGATTTAACAACAGGTGTCTATTTTGTCACCTTAACAGACCCCGCTGATCCAGCTTGTCCAAATGCAATGATGGTGATCATTGATGAATACAATCCTTTGGTCGCAGAAGTGGTGATTAATCAACAACCTGATTGTGGCGTAGCGAATGGTTCGGTTACCATCAATATCACTGGAGGAAGTGGAAACTATAGTTATAGCTGGGCAAGTGGAACAGATACCAATACAGATATGGCTGCTGGTGCTTACCTTGTGACGGTTCGTGATAATGGACCAACGGGTTGTGAGTTACCTGTCATCTTTGTACTAACGGATGATGTGCCTCAAGGAACAGTTACCATTACAGATACAATGCACGTAACTTGTGCAGGATTGCAAGATGGTGGAGTAGATTACGATATTGTTTTTGATCCAGCATTTACGAATCCGCCAGATACTTTCTTTACAAATACCTATGCGAATTTTGAGAATGACCAATTCCCTGCTGGTTCTTATTGTGTTGTCATCAATGATGGTAATGCCTGTGTGGCAGGTGGAGCTTGTTTCACAATTGAATCACCAGACCCACTAAATCTTTTATTTGAAAATACAGATGATTGTGTCGGTGGTGGAGCTATTGACTTGACGGTAACAGGAGGAACACCTCCGTACAGTTATGATTGGGCAGACTTGACACCTACTAGTGATCCAGAAGATCGTTTAGGTTTAAGCCAAGGAAACTATTCGATAACAGTTACCGATGCAAACGGTTGTACTTTAGATGCGAATACTGAAGTAAGACCTTGTACCGATTGTATTCCAGCAACTGTTTCAAGTACCTCGATCGTGCAAGCCACTTGTGGAAATAGTGATGGTGCTGCTACTGTAAATGTAGAAGGCGATGAAGCCGATTACTCTTATGTTTGGACACCGACTTTAGGTACACCAAATGCCATTGGAAATACTCAAACAAATATTCCTTTTGGAGCATATACTATTCAAATAACCAATAACGATGACCCATCTTGTGTTACCGAAACGACTTTAATCGTCACTAACTCAGATGGACCTACTCCTGATATTGTAACAACACCTGCCACTTGTGATGCAGCAGATGGTACGGCAACATTGACTCCGAATTTTTATAACTACACTTGGAGTGATGGTGGTTCAGGAGCTACTCGAAATGATTTAGCAACAGGTGTTTATATTATAACACTAACGGATCCCTTATTACCTGACTGTCCGAATGTGGCAGAAGTTTTTGTTGATCAAGACAATCCCCTTTTAGCGGATGTGGTGATCAATCAACAACCAGATTGTGGGGTGGCAAATGGTTCCGTAACGATCAATGTTTCTGGTGGAACGGGACCTTATACTTATAGTTGGCCAAGTGGAACAGATACACAAACTGGATTAACTGCGGGTATTTATGTTGTAACCGTTACAGAATCTGACCCAGTGACGAATTGTGAATTACCAGTCATCTTTATTTTGACAGACGATGTACCTCCTGCTACCACAACAATTACAGATACGATTGATATCAGTTGTTTTGGATTAATAGATGGAGGAATTGAATACGATATTGTTTTTGATCCAGCATTTACGAATCCATCCGATACCATTATTTCAAATGGATTCAACAACTTTACAAATGGAAATCTTCCTGCTGGAAATTACTGTTTACAGATTGATGATGGCAATGGCTGTGTAGCTGGTGGTGGTTGTTTTACCATCGAAGAACCAGAGCAAATGGAATTAACATTTGTTGTGACTTCTGCTTGTTCTCCAGGAATTGGAGCAATTGATTTAAGCATTACAGGCGGTGTCGCTCCATTCACAATTGATTGGGGAGATATGGCTGGCACTGATAATAATGAAGATCGTTTTTCTTTAGACGAAGGTACTTATGATATAACAGTAACAGATGCTAGAGGCTGTGTAATGAGCGACCAAGTTGTAGTTGATCAACAAGGTTGTCCTTGTGAGGTAGAGATTACAAGTACAGCAATTGTAGAAGCTACTTGTGGAAATGCTGATGGCGCTATTACGATTGAAGTAGAAGGAGACGAAGCAAATTATAGCTATACTTGGATACCAGATGTAGGACAAAGTATAGGATCAGGAAATGGTCAAATCAATGTTCCTTTTGGTGGTTATCTAATCACTGTAGTAGATAATAATGATCCAGCTTGTTCGTCTGAAATATATGCTACAGTTACCAATTCAAATGGTCCAACTGCAACGGTAGTTACAGGTCCTGCGACTTGTGATGCTCCTGACGGAACAGCTACTTTAAGCCCTGATACTTTTAATTATGTTTGGAGTGATAATGGTTCAACTTCTGCAACGAGAGATGATTTACCTTCAGGTACTTACTTTGTTACTTTAACAGACCCCGCTGATCCTGACTGTCCAAATGTACTAGAAGTTATCATTGGAGAAGATAATCCATTAGTAGCAGATATTATTGTTAATGCACAACCAGATTGTGGTGTCTGTAATGGTTCTGTTACTATAAATGTGTCTGGAGGAAGTGGCGACTATAGTTTTAGTTGGCCGAGTGGAGTAGATACACAAGATGGATTATGCGCAGGTATTTATGTAGTTACGGTTACGGATAATGATCCAGTTACCAATTGTCAGTTACCAGTTATTTTTGTCTTAACGGATAATGTACCAGAAGCTGCGATTACGATTACAGATACCTTAGATGTTTCTTGTGCAGGTGGTGCAAACGGTGGAGTAGAATATGACATTGTTTTCGATCCAGCATTTACTCCGCCAGCCGATACGACTTTCTCAAATGGCTTTGGCATTTTTGAAAATTATAACTTACCAGCAGGAGATTACTGCATGATGGTGCGGGATGGCAATGCTTGTGTAGCAGGCGGTGCTTGTTTCAGAATCGAAGAGCCAGATCCACTGCATTTAGAATTTGCGGTAACCTCTGCTTGTGAACCAGGAATTGGAGCTATTGATTTAACCGTTACAGGTGGAACGGCTCCTTTCATGATAGATTGGGAAGATATAGGTGCTGCTAATGATGCCGAAGACCGAACAGATTTAGACCAAGGAATTTATACCGTTAGTGTAACGGATGCTAATGGTTGTGTGCTTGTAGGTCAAGCTGAAGTGAGTGATGTTGGTTGCAATTGTGTAGAACCTGTATTGACAAGTGTCGCAATCATAGAAGCAACTTGTGGCAATACAGATGGAACGGTTATCATAAGTGTAGAAGGTGACGAGTCAAATTATGTGTATTCCTTTACGCCTGATTTAGGCATTGCAGTAGGAGCTGGAAACAGCCATACTAATATGCCATTTGGTGCTTATACAGTAACTGTTGCAGATGCAACGAATCCATCTTGTTCGATAGAGCTTGATGTCTTATTGACGAACTCTGATGGACCGACTGCGGAAGCCTTTACAACGCCTGCAACTTGTGCTGTTGCAGATGGAACGGCAAGTATGACGCCTGATACTTATGCTTACGAATGGAGTGATGGAGGTTCAGGAGCGATAAGAAACGATTTATTTACAGGCACCTATAGTGTAACATTGACTGATCCTGCTAATCCAGATTGTTCGAATGTGATGCAAGTTTTGATAGATCAAGATACACCGCTTATTGCAGATATTGTTGTCAATGATCAACCAGATTGTGGCGTAGCGAATGGCTCTGTTACCATAAATATTTCAGGTGGTAGTGGCAATTATAGTTATAGCTGGGCAAGTGGTACCGATACCAATACTGGTATGGCTTCAGGAATTTACGTAGTAACAGTTACGGATAACGATGGCTCAGGTTGTGAACTACCAGTCATCTTTGTACTGACAGATGATGTGCCTCCTGCAACAGTTACGATTACAGATACGATGAATGTAAGTTGTGCTGGAGAAGCAGATGGAGGTGTTCTATATGATATTACGTTCGATCCAGCATTTACGAATCCTGCAGATACGATTCTTTCGAATGGCTTCAATAATTTTACGAATGGAAATTTACCAGCAGGTGATTATTGTTATGCTATCAATGATGGAAATGGTTGTGTAGCAGGTGGTGCTTGTTTTAGTATCGAAGAACCTGATCCGTTGGCATTACAATTTGTCATTGTTCCTGCTTGCGAAAATGGTGGAAGTATAGATGTTAGTGTTTCTGGAGGAACAGCACCTTATGCTTACGATTGGGCTGACCTTCCAGATGGAGAGGATACAGAAGACCGAATGAATTTAACAATAGGTGATTACAGTTTAACAGTAGTTGATACGAACAATTGTACAATCGTCGAAGACCTTGTCAATATCCCATCTTGTCCATCTGATGACTGTGATTATTTCAATGGACATGACAGCTTGTATTTACAAGCAATGGACTGTCTAAGTTTTGCAGAACTTTGTGTTGATATTCCATTGCAAGATGTAAATGGATATGAGGTGTATGATAATGGTGTTTTATATACCGATTATGGAGAATGTAATTTTGACACCTTGTTTGCTTATGCGTATTCTGAATTATTCGGAAAAGGAACACTCGGACCTTACGAAGTAACTTCTTGGACAATAAATGACTCATTATATACTGGAGAATTTGAAACGATTCCAGATCTCGTTGACTCAATGAATGTTTGGGACCCAATGGGTAACTGGACTATTTCTGATGTTGGTTTATTTATCGTTGGTGGTAATGCTAGTAATAGTTATTCTGAATTAGTGATAAATGCACTTAATTTTGGAACTACTTCGGTCATTGCATTTAATTTGCGCTTAACGCCTCTTGGCTTTAGTATCCAATTAGACTTAGGAGCGCATGAAGTCATTGTTCGTGACACCTTGACTGGATGTACAGATACTCTGATCGCTAATGTTGTTTGTACAACGACAGATACCATAACGACGACGATAAATGTTACCCAAGTCGATACCCTCTGTTTTGAAACAACAGAATTGATAGGCGAATTAGATACCTTGTTCAATGCTTGTCCAGTAGATAATGTAACGTACGAAGTATATAACGATAGTTGTATCATTATCACAGGAATAGAAGCTGGAATAGATACGCTTTGTATTGTTCTTTGTGATGATGTAGGAATATGCGATACGAATACTGTTATTGTCACGGTACTCGATCCTCTCAACCCGATAGTAGATACCATCTTTGTCAATCAGATAGATACCTTCTGTGTAGATACCTCCTTGCTTAATATTGAAGGAACACTAGTGAGTATGGAAAATGTCTGTGAAGAATTGTCAGGTGTCTTTGTCGAATTTACCTTAGATGAAACTGATGTCTGCATAATCTACGAAGGCTTGACCATAGGCACCGATACCGCCTGTATAGCCTTCTGTGATGATCTGGGAATCTGTGATACGATAGATGTGTACGTTACGGTCATTCCGAATCCGATATCGCCCGATTATGTCTATGATACCATTTTTATCAATCAGACAGATACCTTCTGTATAGATACCTCACAGCTAGTTGGTGAGGTTGTGAGTATAGAAAATTTCTGCCCTGAAGATGGAGGAGATGATGTCAGTTTCAATATTTTAGTAGATACACTCTGTCTCGAATATACAGGAATACAAGAAGGAAAGGATACAGCTTGTATCGAAATATGTGATGAGTTTGGTTTCTGCGATACGACCTTCTTCTGTATTTGGGTGGTTGAATTTGAAGACCCACCTGTAGCAGTAGATGATGTAGATACGACAGCACTCGGCACACCAGTAGTAATTGATATAAAAGCAAATGATACCTTTTTTGGTAGTCAGGATACAGCTTATATTTTAGAAGAACCGGAATATGGAACGGCATTTCTCAATCCAGATTGCTCTGTAACTTATACAGCAGGGGAGGAGTATTGTGAACGGCTAGATGAGTTCAGTTATGTTATTTGTAATCATGCTGGTTGTGATACGGCATCAGTTTATGTCTTCATTGAATGTATAGACATAGTGATATTTAATGCTGTTTCTCCAAACCGAGATGGTGTGAATGATGTCTTCTTTATATCAGGTATTGAAGATTATCCCGAAAGTCGATTGAGTATATTTAATCGATGGGGGAATAAGGTATATGAAACAATTGGCTACATGAATGATTGGCAGGGAACATGGGATGGAAATAAAGATTTACCTGACGGTACGTATTTCTATATCTTAGAATTAAATGATACTGACGATAGAGTCTTTAAAGGATTCCTTGAAATCTATCGTTAGCGACAAGAAAATAAAACGTGCAAAAAATAGGTCCACCATTTTGAAATAGAGATTCTATTTCTAGGAAAGTCAAAACAGTAGTTAACCTAATGGGGTTTCTAAACCTTTTGAAGGAATATAAGTAAAATGTGGAAATAATTATTTGACCGTTAGTTACTTGAACAGTAAAAGAGCTATTGCCGTATTGGTGATAGCTCTTTTGTTTTCGAGAAGAGTAAGAGTTTAAATATTTTCGATGTCTTCTATCTCTTCATTCGGCATCTCTTTCTTGATAAGGTAGAGAATATCTTTTACAGAATAGGACAAAAATTTATTATTAGAAAGTAAGTCGAGAATGAATAAGGCATTTGTCTTTTTCAGGTTGACACGGAGTATAAGCAAAAGCCGAATCATCTTACTATAAGTTTCCATCTGAAAAAGTAATTGTTCGTATTGGTAGTGTTGTTGTTCCTCTTCGAGTTTTTTGAAATCCAGTGATATTCCAATAGTCTGAACCATCTTATTGGTTTGGAATTCCATGTATTGTATTTTGGAATCAATAATTCCATATACTTGCTCAAGTAGAATATCTTCTACGACTAAGTAATCACTAATACCGGTCATTTTTTAATATTTTCATGGTTGATAATAGGTGTTGTTGTTAACTACTAATAGATTTAATTCTTTAGCTTAATGTAATCAAACTAAAAAAAATTGTTCTAATTTTAGGGAAATGGGTAAATTGAAGAGTATTTATATTGTACTATTTTTTTGGAAGGAAAGAGTAACTTAGATTATAGCAAATCACTCAATTACCTATAACTTGGCAAAAGCTGTGCTATTTTTAGGGTAATAAAAAAATAAAACAGCAAAAATGTATCAAGTGAAAAGATATCAGTAATTAACGTACTATAATAGCAGTTTTAAAGATGTGTATTTTTAGATTGGTATAATCTATTCGTTATTAATTTATTGTAGTTGAGTAACAATATGCATATCAATAAAAACAAAGAGGAGACTATTTTTAATCAAAAAATAGTCTCCTCTTTCTCTTTGAAATGTGACAGTATTTAGTAACAGTCAAATAATAACTTTCTGATTTGTGGCTGGTATTTTTGAGTTGCATACCCGACCGCTAGCGGTTCATTTCGTTGAAAAGATCTCCAAAATCTTTTCTGCTTTGCACCACTTCGTTCATGTTATTTTCTCGACAATCCAAGGAAGATTCTCTCAAAAAATGCCTCGTCAAATCTAAAAATAGTCTCGACCAAAACACGAAAGAATTTAATTTACACTGTACGTACTATTTTTTCTTGTATTTAATAATGCCTTCTAGCTTCTCTTTACCGTCTAATATTTTCAGCAAATCAGCCTCGACAGTTACGGTTTTACCATCTATTACAGCATTTGGAATATCCGCTGACTTCACTTTTCCCGGAAAATGATAAATTGTAGAATAAGTAGCATTATTGAAAAGCATTTGGGCAAACTGCATATCTTCTTCAGAAAAAGTATCGCCACCCATATCATAAGGTAGTCGTTCTAGAACACATTTCTTGTTTTTAAACATAGACTCACCAGCGTTACCTCCGAAGAAGCCGCCGCCGCCACCGCCCATAGCACCTAAGCCAGCCATACCTTGATTGTCACCTTGTAGTTTATCAAAGTTTTCATAAAAATAATCAATATCAGCCATGTTGTCGAAGTCAAGCATAAAGATCATTTTAAAAATACCTTTCTCTTTACTTACCTGTTGGCGAACACTTACTTTCTCTAAAAATTTTGGATTATCTACACGTTGTTTTAGAGAATCAGGAAGATCCTTCATATACATAATCGTATCTTTTTCCTCAAATGCAGAATCTAAATCATTCGGTGCTTTTTCTTCCGATTTAGCATCATACTCAGCCTCTTCTTCACTGCCATCTTGTTCAAGACCTTCTTGCATCATTTGCTCCATAAAGCCTTTCATCATACCATCTTCTTTAACCATTTCGCTCATATCTATCGTTAAGTGGTATTTTCCAGAGCCATCTTTATTCAAAAACATTTCTTCAATGATGTTGATACATCCTGTTTGTAGGAGCATAAAAGAGAATACCAATAAATAACCAATTTTCTTCATTCTATTATAATTGTAGTTGATAATAGCTGCAAGATAGACCTCTTTTATAAGTATTCAAAATAAAAAATGAGGTATGTTAAAACGAACATACCTCACTTAAAGATGATTCTAAAGAATCAAAAAAATTATTTTGTTACGACAAAGTCAAGCGAATTGAGACCTTCGTCTGACTGCATTTTCAATACATATAGTCCTTCTGTTAAGTCAGAAACATCTACATTAACAGTTTGTGCACCTGTAGCATAAGCTACAGTTTGGATGCTCTTTACTTTTTGACCTAAAGTGTTGTAAACTTCGATAGCCATTGTAGTACTTGTAGCTAAGTCAAACTCAACTGTGATATTATCAGATGCAGGATTAGGAAAGACTTGAACAGCTTTTAATCCTTCGATTGCTGAAGTACTAGAAGACAATTCAGTTACTCCACAGTCTTCTGTTAATTGGTTTCGGATTTCATTTGCGCCAGTAGAAATTGGCCAGATATCCCAAGTGATGCTTCCATCTGAACAGATAATAGAGTAAGAAGGGTGTGCTTTAAAAGTAAAGTTAGCATCAAAAAGATTTAATATATCATTTCCTCCACCTTGCACACCACCAACTTTGTGGTGTTCGTGAGTAGAATTAAAGATACTAGCTTGGATATAAGCATTGTAATCTCGATCACTAATCGCCCATATTTCTAAAGTTGTACCTTCAAAATCTTCGATAATAGCATCAATTTCAGGTGCCCATTGTTGGCAAGGACCACAATCAACAAAGAAGAAGTCTAATAAAATGACTTTGTTTTCAGCAAGTGCATCCGATAAGGAATGTGATTCGCCATCAATATCTGTGAATGTAAAGTCGGGAGCTGTTTGAGCAAAAGTAGAAGAAAGAGAAAGGGCAAAAAGAAAAATTAGTGTAAAAATTTGCTTCATAATAAAGTACGTTGCTTGAAGGTATATAAAGAAGTTGTTTAAAAACTACTTACTGGTTTTAAAAAAAGCCTTTTGAACTACTTCTCGTATTTTAATCGCTACGTAGCCCTGCAATGTGACTCTTTAAAACCTTAGCAGCAATTCATAAACAATTTCAAAAGTAAAATAGAATATATCAAACGGTTTCTAAATTAAGAGAAAATAGATTAATATTCATGTATTTCATCTAGAAAACCATGTTATTGTTAATTTTGAGACAAAAGAAATGTAGCAGCACGAATATTCCATGAATCCTGAATCTGATAAAATCTTTTTACTTTTACAATAAAAAATGAAATTTCCAGAAAAAGGCATCAATAAAGAAAAGGTAATGGATATGCTCAGAGCATTCCAAGAAAAAGATAAAGCTTGGAAAGACGCTAAAGCTTTTGGCTATGTTTACCAAGCTGGTGATGAAATTTTGGAAGTAGTAAAGGAAGCGTTTAATCTTTATTTTTCCGCCAATGCGCTAAACCCAACTGTTTTTGAAAGCCTTCGTCAAATGGAAACGGAGGTTGTTGCCATGGCCGCAGATTTATTGCACGGAAATGAAGCGACCGTAGGTAGTATGACTTCAGGAGGAACAGAAAGTATTTTGATGGCGGTAAAAACAGCTCGTGAATGGGCACGTAAAAAAGACCCTGGTATTTTTGAACCAGAAATTATTATTCCTGATTCAGCCCACCCAGCTTTTCATAAAGCCTGTCATTATTTTAATTTAGCAGCGGTAGTCGTTCCTGTTGGTCCTGACTTTAAGGCGGTGCCTGCTGCAATGGAACAGGCAATTACATCCAATACAGTTTTGATAGTTGGTTCTGCTCCTTCTTTTCCTCAGGGAGTCGTCGATCCGATTGAAGAGATTGCAGCAATCGCAAAAAAACACGACCTACTTTGTCATGTTGATTCTTGCGTTGGTGGATTTATGTTGCCCTTTTGGGTAGAGTTAGGTGCGCCGATTCCTGCCTTTGATTTTGCAGTGGATGGCGTAACGTCTATTTCGGCTGATATCCATAAGTATGGTTATGCGGCAAAAGGCGCTTCTGTTATCTTGTATAAAAATGCCGAGTTACGTAAAGCACAATATTATGTGTATGCCAATTGGTCGGGAGGAATTTATGCTTCGCCTTCGATGGCTGGTACTCGACCAGGAGGAGCGATAGCAGCAGCTTGGGCGGCGCTAAAATTTATGGGAAAAGATGGCTATTTAGAAAAAGCTAAATCAGTAAAAAAGACGACCGAGTATTTGATGAAAGATATCAATGCGATTCCTGAATTGAAGATTTTAGGGAAACCTGATATGAGTGTTTTTTCTTTTGCCTCTGACACTCTTGACGTTTACGAAATTGGTGACGAAATGGGCTTGATGGGCTGGCACCTCGATCGACAACAATTGCCACCCAGTTTACATATGACGATTACGCCAGCACACGAAGAAGTATTCGAACAGTTTTTGGTTGATCTCCATAAAGCAGTCGAAAAAGCGAAAAAATATTCGACCCATAAACTGTCGAAACAGGTTCAAATCAATTCTGTAAAAGGCTTAAAAAAGATATTGCCCAAAAAGATCTTCGGAAAATTTCAGGAAGTTGCAGCTAAGCATTCGCCAGTAGGGGGGAGTCGTTCAGCAGCTATGTATGGTTTGATGGGGGAGTTACAAGGAACAGGTAATCTAGATGAAATGGTGAAAGAGTTTTTACATCAATTGATGACGGAGAAATAATATTGTGTTTACAATTTTTATGTGTATAATATTAGGCTCTTTGACAATTTTTGCATTTTAGATAGGGCAACTACTTTTCTAGCGTTTAGTATCTTGCAAAAGATGCCGTTAAAAACGGCGCAAATATTGGGTCATAGTTTAAAACTACGACCAGCGATTTTATCTTTTGGATTGGGTTTTTCTTTTTTTTGCAAAAATTGTCAATGAACCTAATATTATTTATCCTTTTGAATAATATGACGTAGTTTGTCTTAGACTCCTTTATTACATACTAGT
>JAHDIP010000249.1 GCA_020630735.1 Saprospiraceae bacterium
CTAATTAATCCGTTTCAATTTGCCATTTTCATCAGCGACGATATGGGCACCTTTAAATCCAGCACCAATTGCTTTACTTTTTGCAATTTTAGCTTCTGCTAAACTCGGATAACCAGAGAGTAAAATAATCGTCCAAGAACCACTAATTTTTTGTTCTACCTTTCCGAAGCTATTGACTTTGGACGCTTTAAAATTACTAGCATCCCGATAAGAGGCTAAACGGACTTTATATTTTGAAACGGTAGAGCTAGTGGAAGATGAAGAAGTAGAGGTACTTGTACCACCATTGTTAGAAGTACTCAGGTTTGATAAATCTAAAATCGGAGAGTCTGCAACATCGGATACGACAAAAGCACTTTTATATCCCTTTTGGATAATAGCTTTTCTGGCTTGACTTGCTTCTGACTTTGATGCAAAAACCCCAACACGTACTTTGGTATATTTTCCTTCTTCTCGACCATATACATTACCTATGGTTTGTAATTTCGTATACTTCGAAAAGTTCTTCGTTCCTTTTGCTACCGCAGCAATTTGCACAGCATAACCAGCTTTAGGCTCGTCTGAATAGGTAGTAGTATTTGTGTTTGTACTTGTTGATCCTGAATCGGTACTAGTACCTGTTGTATTGCTCGGTTCTGTAATAATATCTGTGTTATCACCTCCACTCAAAACGGTTGTTGATGAAGTTAAGGGTATCGTTCCAAGTATTGTTCTATCTTTTCCATCACCCGTTTTTAATGTTTTGTTGGTGTCTACAAAGCTAGCTTTTGAATACTTGATGATGTAAGAAGCATTTGGATCAAGTGCCAAAGCATATTCACCATTTTCGTTAGATACAACATTAGCAACTTTACTCGTACCTTGATTGGTTGCTTTAATGTATACCTCACTTACCGCAGTATTATCGGTAGCATCGACTACCCTACCTATATATTTTTCAGCTTCCTTATTCAAGACTACTTCAAAGACTTTATTATTGATACTAGACCCTTCACTTTTGATGGTTACGACAACGGATTCGTAGCCAGCTTTTGAAACGAGTACATCGCAATTGAGGCCAGCTAAAGCTTGAAAACTATATTTACCATCTTCGTTTGTTTTGAAAGCTGTTTCGCCACAAGCTGCAAAATCCAATACTGCGTAAGGAATTGATTTTCCATTTGCACCAATAACAGAAACGATAAAATTCTCAGTCGCTTTTGACACTTTATAAATATCCTCTTTTCCCTTTCCACCCATTCGATTAGAGGTAAAATAACCTACATTTGATTCACCACTAAATACCAAACCATAGTCATCGTAAGAAGAGTTGATATCATTTCCAAGGTGATAAACTTTCTTCCAGTCTACACCAACGGTTTGTGCTCTAAAAATATCAAAACCTCCATAACCTTGATGCCAATCGGAAGAGAAAAATAAATTTAGCCCATCATAAAAAGGAGAAATTTCATTTCCAGAAGAATTGACAATCGCTCCTAAATTTTCAGGTGCTGACCAAGTCTCTCCTACTTTTGTAGATACAAAAATATCAAAACCTCCAAAACCATCAGGTCGATCAGATGCAAAATAAAGTACCGATCCATCGGCTGATAAACTAGGATAACCTGTTGAGTAAGCCGATCCATTATACGGAAAAGCTTGGGCATCCGTCCAATCTCCATTTGCATTTACTTTAGCAATATAGATACTCATTTCTAAACCACTAGAAGGAATTTGTCGAGTACCATCTGCAAAATTATTTTTAGTAAAGGCTACCCATTCACCATTGGCAGAATACGAAACAGGCCCTTCATTGAATCCATTTTTATAATCATTTCTCAAAAAAGTAGGTCGAAGTATAAATCCTTTGTCATCGACGCCTGATACGAACAATTGATTGTAAGCGTTGCCCGTCCAGCTCGAACCTACATCAACATTTTGACGAGCAATGTCTGTACGAGCAGAAGCAAACACTATTTTATTACCAAAAAAAGCAGGCCCAAAATCTGATGCCTCACTGTTTGCAAATTCATTTTGAACGGTATATAAAGCTGGCACTTCTTTCATCGAAAGAGCAAAATCACAACTTTTAGCAAAATGTTGCCCATACAAAGGATAAGCTTCTCCGTAATTCAAAAACCATTCTTTAGCTTTTGTATAATCGCCTAAAGCTTGTAAGCACTTCGCATAATGTAAAATATGAATGGGGTCATAACCTCTTTGCTGAAAGGCTCTTTCATAGGTTTGAACAGCATCTGTTATTTGATTTAAATGTCGATAACAATCAGCTAACTTCGAAAGGGCTTCACCATTGTTTGGATCTTTGAGTAATACTTTTTGGTAAGAATTTATAGCTGCATTGAAGGCTTTTAACTCATATTGTTTGTTGGCTTTCTTTAAGCTTGATTGAGCTTGAAGCGTAAAACTTGAGAAAGAAAATAATGCAATTGCAATTAGGCCGATAATGTTTTTCATAGTAAACGTTAAATTATTCAGTAATCAGAACGTATGAAACTCTTGTTTAAATGCTTCTAATCTTGAATATAGTATAAAAGGGATGCAAAAAAGTGTGTTTTATTGTTTATTCTAGTAAAAACACAGGAAAAACCGTACCAAACATATTAAAATTGAGCGTAATTTGTACTATAACATCTAGAAAAATCGGGCTTTAGAATAGCTTTTTCTCAAATTGAGGGCTTACAGTCTTATAAATCAATCAGATTCATATATTTATTATGACCAACTAACGATCAAATAGTAACATGTTTTAATATTATTTTTTTCTATTTTAATTCCCCAAGGCTTTTCTTTTAATTGGACTAGTCTATTTTTTCTATATTTGAGGATAGAATGAAACATTCTTGGCTAATGAATAGACACCCAAAGGGGTGATTAAGCTGATTCTTCTTTAGCATCTTGCAAAAGGTGCTGTTAAAAACAGCGAAATATAAAAGCGTAGTTGGAAACTACGCTTAGCAGATATAGTTGTTTTTTGAAAAAAATTAAAAGATGAAACATCCATGACTAAGTCGGAGAAATACTGATCGAGTTACTCTAGTGAACCAATCAGAAAAGCGGTAAGATTTTTTGTTGACTTAGTCAATCGAAGCAGTCTCATAGGTTCACTCAATTGTGACCCTATGAGTATCTCCAGCGATTTATTTTTAGCAAAAAGAAAAAATTTAAAAGATGAAATATCTATCTATTTTATTTATCTGCTTAATGGCGTTAAGCAGCTGTACACCAAAACTGAGCAGTAGTTCAGACGATTGTATTGATAAAAGCAAAATTAATCCTGATGGCATTTGTCCAATGAATTATGCCCCTGTTTGTGGCTGCGATGGCAATACTTATAGTAATGCTTGTGCAGCAACGAATGCTGGCGTATTGAAATGGGAAGATGGAGAATGTGGTACAGCAAGTACGGATGATTGTATCGACCAATCTAAAATTTCTAAACAACCTTGCCCTTCTAATTACGATCCCGTTTGTGGTTGTGATAATAAAACATACAGCAACGAATGTGCTGCTAAAAATAAAGGATTGACCGATTGGACAAAAGGACGCTGTGGAACAACATGTATTGATGAATCAAAAAAAGATTTAAGCCTAGCTTGCAATAAAATGTACAAACCTGTTTGTGGTTGCGATGGAAAAACATATGGCAACGAATGCGAAGCACGAAGAAATGGAGTAACGAAATGGGAAGAAGGTAAATGCAAATAATGATTCAACTACCCATAATTGAAACGAAAAGAATAGCCATAAAATTAAAACCTGCTGCCGAGCGGATGGTCAAGAAAAGACACCCTTGGGTTTTTGATGGTTCGATTACAAAACAAAGTTCGGATGGTAAGGCAGGTGACCTTGCCATTATTTACGATACCAAAAAAAATAAATTTCTTGCTTGTGGTCTCTATGATCCAGACTCTCCTATTCGGATAAAATTATTACAATTTCAAAAAGCGGCGACCATTGATAGCGATTGGTTTTTAGAAAAAATTAAGCTCGCCTTTGATAAAAGAAAAGTACTTTTAGAAACAGATACCAATAGCTACCGATTTATTTATGGTGAAAATGATGGACTGCCAGGTTTCATTGCAGATGTATACAAAAATGTATTGGTGGTCAAACTATATTCGCAAAGTTGGTATCCTTATCTGAAGGATATTTTTCCGCATCTTTTAGCGATTAGCAAATGTGAGGTATTGGTTTTGCGTTTGAGCAGAGCACTACAACAAGGTGCTAGTTCTTTCGGTTTAGCAGATGGTCAAGTCATTTTTGGCGAGTTAGAAAATGAGGTAGTGATTTTTAAGGAACATGGTCTGTCTTTTTCTGCCAATGTTATCAAAGGACATAAAACTGGTTATTTTTTAGATCATCGAGCGAACAGAAAGGAACTTGGAAACTTGGCTAAAGACAAAACGGTACTTGATGTCTTTTCTTATGCAGGTGGCTTTTCAGTGCATGCACTTGTAGGAGGCGCAAGCGAAGTAACGAGTATCGACATCAGCGCCCAAGCACTAGAAATGGCTAAGCAAAATGCTACTTTAAATTCCTTTTCAGGTAAACATATCACACTTGCAGTTGATGCCTTCGATGGCTTATCAAATCTAATTAGAGAAAAAAAACAATTTGATCTTGTGGTTATTGACCCACCTTCCTTCGCCAAACGAGAAAGTGAAATTGACAAAGCGATTAACAGCTATTTGCGCCTTGCAAAACTCGGTGCACAATTAGTCAAAAAGGGAGGTATCTTATTATTAGCCTCTTGTTCTTCAAGAGTAAAAGCTACAAGATTCTTTGAATTATGTGAAGAAGGTATTCAAACAACAAATCGTCCGTTTTCGTTAATTAAAACGACCTTTCATGATGTGGATCATCCGATTAGTTTTGAAGAAGGTGCTTATCTAAAAAGTGCCTATTATCAGTTTTAGTAAAATGACTTTTCCTAATTATACCTAGTGGTATTCAGTTTATGGATCATCATTCGTAGCTAGCCTTTGATTCTCAGTAGCTTTAATCGTTTGACAATCCCAAAACCACTTTGCTTTCAGTATAGGAAAAGAAAAAATAGTATTTCAATTCCGATCATATTATAAAATTTAGTTATTTTTGAACTAATTACTCCAGTTTGTTTTTCTTAATCAAAAAATGATTCTAATGAAATTCAACCTTCAAACTCTTTTTACCTTTTATATAATTCTATTTTTTCAACTCCCCTTACTTCAAAGCCAATCAGTCATGATGCAAGGCTGGTATTGGGATTATCCCAAAAGCTGTGATGGTCATAGTTGGGCAGACTCTTTACGCCTAAAAGCACCTGAACTAGCAGAAGCAGGTATTACTCATTTATGGTTTCCGCCTCATGCTGTTTCTAGCTCTGGACCATGTAGTAATGGATATAATCCAAAAGATTTATACATCGGTAATCAAACAACAGGGCTGGGTACTCGTACGGCCTTAGATGCCATGCTCGACGAATATAATGCTCAAGGAATCATGCCAGTTGGCGATATGATATACAACCACCGAGATGGAGGTGCCGCAGAAAACAATACTGCTGTAAAAGACTATATCACCAACCATTATGATGCCTCTAAAAATCCATTTCCGTCTGACCGTTTCCGCTGTGTCATTCCCATTGGTGGTAGTACAGGTATTGGAGCAGGAAATTATTACTTCAAAGTAAGTTCCAAAACAGGCGATGCTCGTTTTCATGGAAAACCATACACTTTTTATACCTCTACTGATTTGGTGAATACCTTTTCTGGTTTACCAGATTTGACAGAAAATGAACCTAATGGTGGTGCTTTTTGCTGTGGTGAAGGAACAGATGTGGTAGAGTTAACTCGCAATATGAAAGCTTCAGTCGATGGAGCAGTTTGTTGTAATGTTGATGAGTTTCAGCTCACCTTAACGGCTGCTGACTTTGATGCTGCTGGAGATAATTTATACATTTATTTGACAAATGATAATGGTGATTATTCAGATCATCGGGTTTATGAAATCTACTATGATGGTACGGGTTCCAATATTGTTGACCAAATGAGCTACCAAACTTATACTGATTTTTCGGGCTGCTTGAGTGGTCGTGGAGGAATGAATTTTGAATGCTTCAAGCCAAATTCTAACAATGCTAGCACTATCGGCTTGAACAATGAGCAGGATGCGATGTACTTCTTTTACGACTATGATCAATACGATCAACAAACGAAAGATTCTCTTTTTGAATGGACAAAATGGAATTGGTTGGAACTAGGTGTTCGTGGTTTACGTATGGATGCAATCAAGCATTTTCCTGCTGAATTTGTAGGCGACTTACTCGATTTTTTACATGACAATGGAATTGATCCAGACCTCGTCGTTGGCGAATGGTATGGTACGAATGCAACGGAACTAAGCAACTGGGTGAATGAGGTATTGAGCTTCATGGATGCGGATACGCAAGCAGCTATTTTTCCAAAAATATTTGACTTTACCTTAAGGGAAAATTTACGCCAAGCTTGTGACGAATTTGGTTACGATGCTCGAAATCTTTTTACAGGAAGTCTAAGAGATCAAGCAGGTCTTTCTGGTTTTAATGTTGTTACGTTTGTGAATAACCACGACTTCAGAGACGGTTCTGGTTTTGCCTCTCTAATCCACAATGATCCGATCTTAGCCTACGCTTATATTCTAACAAATAATCAATTAGGAACGCCTACTATTTTTTATCCAGACTATTATGGTTATCCATCTGCTCCATTTGCACAAAGTTATCACCCTGCTGATAAAGCTCCATTACAAAGTGAATTGGATCGACTAATGGAAGCGCATCAATTATATATTTTCAACTCTACCATGGTTGATTATTTGAGTAGAATAGGTACTCCTTATGCAAGCACCTACATTGAAGGCGGCGAGAATACAACCTTATTATATCAATTAAGCGGTGGCATTGCTGGTCGGGAAGTTATTGTAGGAATTAACTTTGCGGGCGAGACGCTAAAAGTTGATCATGTGATCAATACTGCCAATATTGTCACTGGCGATACCTTAACGGATGTGTTAGGAAATTCTAATTTTCCTTTTGCCATTGTTGATGGTTCAAACAGAATGTATGTTGAACTACCACCAAGAAGTTTTTCTGTTTGGGTAGAAGGAGATTTACCTGTTATTGGTGCTTGTCGTTTTCCTGAAAATATCGTTACAACTTCAGTTGGCGATACAGATGCTACAGTAGGCTGGTCAAGTGTTTCTTCTGCTAATAGTTATACTATACGATATCAAGAAGTAGGTGAAACTACTTGGACAGAAGTAGCAGCAGCTACGAATACTACTACGCTTTCTGGCTTAAGTGTAGGTACTGAATATGCCTATCAAGTTCAATCAATTTGTGATGCAGCTTCTGAGTGGTCAGATAGCTATACCTTTACAACTACATGTCCTGTCCCTGATTTAGCAACAGCTTTGGTTATTAGTGGAAATGTAGTGAAATTAACTTGGACTGCTATTCCAAACATTCAAAAATTTAGGATTCAATTCCGACCAGTTGGTGCTCCTTGGCAAGAATTAAATTCAGGTTATCCTGCCGTATTCTTGAATGGTTTAATGGAAAATACTACTTACGAATATCGTACAAAAACAACTTGTGATGCCTTGAGTTCGGTATGGTCTGCTACGAGTATCTTTACGACAAGTTCAGATACTTGTGATCGACCAGAATCCTCTACTACAAGTAACATCACGAGTAGCTCAGCAGTTATTGCTTGGCCTTCCGATCCTGATGATCTCAAGTATAAAATGAAGTACAAAATAGCTGGTGGCAGTTGGACAGAGATTTTCATCAATAACACCACTACTACCCTATCTGGACTTACTGCATCGTCGAATTATAAATACAAATTGAAATCAAAATGTGCTTTGGGTTGGACAAACTGGGCTGCTAAAAATGATTTTTCAACGAGTGCATTATTACCTGATGTAAATGCTAGGATTACTTCGGATAAACCAACGTCTTTTGACGTATTTCCAAATCCAGCTAAAACACTTTTATACCTGAATATACAAAACAGCAACATTCAACAAATCCAAATCAGCAATTTAAATGCTCAAATATTATTTGAAGAAAAAACTAATCTTGTAAACGAAATTAATATTGAGCAACTACCTTCAGGAATGTATATTCTCTCTGTTTTAACGGAAGAGGGAGAATGGATTTCTAAGCGATTTGTAAAAGCAAATTAGTAAATGATTGAGATAAGTACAGATAAGCATCGACTAAATATCGATTATATTTTCAGCTT
Organism: Saprospiraceae bacterium; assembly: GCA_020630735.1. Taxonomy (GTDB): domain Bacteria; phylum Bacteroidota; class Bacteroidia; order Chitinophagales; family Saprospiraceae; genus JAHDIP01. The sequence continues at coordinate 8,268 of JAHDIP010000249.1, forward strand.
TCTTAGCCAATCCTATTGGGCAAACAAACGTACAATCGAACAGGTCAAAGAAAGCATTAATAATTCGCTTTGCTTTGGAATGTATAAGGAAGGAAAGCAGATAGGTTTTGCAAGAGTTATTACCGATAAAGTCGTTTCCTCTTATCTAATGGATGTTTTTATTGATGAAAAACATCAGCATCAAGGATATGGAGAACAACTAATAAGATACATCTATCAGCATGAAGATTTGATGCAGGTCAAAAGTCATTATTTGATAACAAAAGATGCTCAAACTTTCTACCATAAATTTGGATTTAAAGTGTATCCAACTCCTGAAAAGTTTATGATTAAACGTTGAGATTGTAATGCATATACCATCTTTGAGCAATTTGTCTAACAAAAGGGCTATCTTTTAGATGAATGTCATCAACTTAAGAGATTCTTTGCCTAAG
>JAHDIP010000250.1:0-1885 GCA_020630735.1 Saprospiraceae bacterium
TCTTCAAGATTATTCATTTCTGCACCTTGTATACTGATGATTAATTTGGCATCATCGTCTACACAGTTCATCGTTCCTGTTGCATTGCAATCATTGCCGCAAGGGTCAACTATACGTTGGTCTGTTTGATTGGTGAAGGCAGGCATGTCACCCTCTATTTCTATTGGCATGCTATAAAAGCCTTTGCTTTCAAATAAAGTTTTTATAGATTCCATATCAGTGGAAGCATCTTTTACTTCTAAGCTTCCTACTGTAGAACAGGCATCGCTATTAGTGACGGTTACACTGTATTCTCCAGGTTGTGTTACCAGTATTGTATTCCCCGATTGTTGATCCCATTGGAAAGTTGTAGCTGTAGAATTAGCAGTTATCTCAAGTGTGCTATTTGTACACATGGTCGCTGTTTCAGGCGTAAAGGTTAAGTCTACTAATTCCTCTTCAATGATAACGGTTCTTTCATATTCACAGCCTGTTGCCTCATTTGTCAACGTAGCAGTATAGCTTCCAGCTTCATTAATGGTGATATTGTTTCCTGTTTCACCAGTAGACCATTCAATGCTGTATCCAGCAGGACTGACAGAGAAACCAGCATCTAATTCTATTGGTTGTCCACAATATTTTTTTCTACTTGGTTTTATTTGAAAGTCTAATTCTTCACGTTCTACTTCGATACTGGCAACTTCTGTACATTCGGTTGATGTATTGGTAACGGTAACGGTATAAGTGCCTATCTCTGCTACTTCGATAGTTGATTGATCTCCACCTGTTGACCATGCAAAAGTATAATCTGCTTCATTCCCCCAAACGATGGCTTCTATAAATGCTTTTTCGTCTCCGCAAATAAATGGTTCTGTTGGGAAAAAGCTAACACCAATAGGTTGGACATTTATTCTGTAGACATTATTGAAAATAAGATAGCCATCTTCGTCTGTTATAGTCAATTCATAATCCGTATCTACTGTAGGACAAACATTCGTAATCGTTGCATCAGGATTCTCCACTCCTTCAGATGGAGACCAATGTGGACAACCATCACTTTCTATACCTATTTCATAGCAATCTCCTTCACAAATATTAACGACAGCTCGTTGTCCACAAAGAGTCCCTTCTTTTATTTGGTCTATTAGCCTTTTATTTGAATCAGTATTAGGAAGACCTGGAGTGGCATAGAAAGTACGTATAATATAATGTGTTGGGACATTCCAATTCCCACTGCTGAAACTAATTACTTTATCCGCTACATTATCTTGAGCAATTTCAACAGCACTTCTATGTGTCGCATCTAAGAAATTAGTACTCCAATAGATGGCATGTTTAAGCCCTTCTCTAGGTGCTCTTATTTGTATAGCATCACCACCATTTTTCATCCCGATTCTTCCCCAGGTTGCTTCGCCATTTGCTATTGGAGTTGTACAGATAAGATAAGATGCACCTCCATTTTTATTAGGTTCTGTTAGGCAACCATTAAAACAAGGACTACTTATTGGCATTTGATAAACACCTTCGGCATTAGGGAATCCATCTTTGGATGTATCTAGTCCTGTAGGAGGATCAAGATCGTTATAAATTACAATAATTGAACCTGGCTTCATTGCTTGAAAGCAATTTCCAAAACGGATATGACCAGCACTTGTAGAGTTGGCCCCTGCCTTGTTATTATCATCAATTATCCAATTTTTAAGGTTGACAGAAGCTAAAGGATCGTCAGGATCACCGACGACAACTAATTCAATAAATTCTCCTTCACCTGTTAAGTTGGATAATTCATTAATGAAGACTCCAGCTTCTAAGCATTGAGCAAAAGAATTGATAGGCAAGCACAAGCATAGCATTGCGCAAATGGTAATGATGCGTTTCATTAGGCGTGTATTTTGAAGTTATTTTT
>JAHDIP010000250.1:1985-8560 GCA_020630735.1 Saprospiraceae bacterium
AATATCGTTCCTAAGCATAATAAATACCAATTAACTTCTCTGCATTTTCTTTGAATTGCTTGAAGTCTTTTTCCATTTTGATGAAGAAAAGTTCTCGATATTGGTATCCCTCAGAACTGATCAGTACCGAGCGCTTCCGTATTTTATTGACCCAATCTTTGGAGTAGTCTGAAAATTGTTTGTTGTGGGTAACCAAAAAATGAGGGATGTCAAAACCAACAAAGGTTGCTGAAAATTTAGTTGATTCATACAAAACCATATTTAAGTAATTACCAAACTCATTGAGGTAAATTTTTAATTCGATGTCGGTACGCACATTTTTTTTGACACCTGTGAAAGCTAAATCTCTTAAATGATTGATGAGTTTCTCTATATCTCGGATTAAGTTTTCTATAAATGTTAATTCGGCGAATGCACGGATGGTTATACTGAAAATGATTTGCTGGTATAAATTTGCAAACATATTGGAATTCCAAATTTCGGTAACAGGATGGGCATTATAATAGTTGGTGATGTCGCCTCTTAGTTTTTGTAATTGCTGATCAACATGTGCGTGCTTGGCAATGACCAATCGCTCGCTATCCCAATGTAAATGATTCCAAATGGATAATAAAAAATTGAAAATATACTCATGTGAGAAATAGTAAAAGACAGGCAATTCATTCGCTAAATAAGTCAACTTACTTTCGTCTGTTTTCATCAATGGTTTGAGGTAAACAGAAAGGGCATCCAAAAAATTCATTTTAGATGGTAATAACATAAATGGATGCTGAAAAGAAATAAAGGCTTTATTGTCCAGAGCAGTATCAAGTGATATATTAAAATGCTGAGATAGTTTGATCAGTTCTGCAGTTGTCAGAGCCGTATCACCATTCATACGCTTATAGACTGCACCCTTACGAAGATTCAAGACCTCCATGGTTTCATTCATAATCATATCACCCGAACGACGCTTGATCAAATAATTGAAAAAAAGCTCCTGAAAGTGTTTTTGTTCGTTCATCTGTTTTTTGAGTTCTATAAAATTTGTTTAAAGCAGTTTACGAATCGTAAACTTTAATCCAAAAATAGAATTTATTATCTACTTTTTATAAGAAAATGCTTCTTGGTTTTATAAATAAATCACAATTCGTATTGGTTTTGACTATACATTTGTCATATCACAATAAATAAATACGAATTATGAAGCGTAGAAATTTTATCAAACAAAGTGCCTTAGTTGCGACCTTATTTAAACCACTGACAATGTTGGGGGGCTCGCTATCAAGTAATGATTTGAGTGAGCAACAGTGGAAAACAATTGTAGACTATGCTAGATGGTGTCCATCAATTCACAACTTACAGCCTCATCGAATTAAGGTGATTTCGCCTCAAACAGCGGCATTATATTATGATGCTGATCGCTTGTTACCAAAAGGTGATCCTAAATCTGTTTTTTCTAGAGTCGCATTAGGTGTGTTTATCGAAAATTTGTCGATTGCGGCTGGAGCATATGGTAAAGGTATCGAAGTAGATAAGATTATAAATTCGGTTGATTTTACCAAAAATGGTCTCATTCATTTTGCTAATCTCAAAGTAGTTGATAATGCTAATGCCAATGAGATTGATCGAACATTAATTTTGAAAAGGAGAACAGCGCGTGGAAAATATCATTGTGAGAAAATAGTACCGTCAACCTTGAAAAAAATTGAACTAGAGGCAAAGGCTTTTGGTCACTCTTTTCAATCGACTTCTAATGATTCTTTTGTCGATTTTATGGTCAATATGAATCAGGAAACTTTATTTGAAGATTTAGGAAATGATACCATGCGAAAAGAATTGGATCAACTCTTTCGATATGATGATAAAACAGCGAAACTTAAAAAAGATGGTTTATCGGCTCGATGCATGGGCTTTCCTGGTCAATTGATGCGCTCTGTTTTTCAAAAACATCACAAATGGACAAAAGGAATCCGTAAAAAGGTACTTCGAAAAAGATATCTACAATCCTTCAAAGGTACACAAACGATTGGATGGTTTACTGGAAGATTTGATACGACAGAAGAATTATTACAGGCAGGAAGAATGTTTGCTAGAGCTTGGCTACGAATCACTGAAGATGGAGCATACATCCAACCTTTTGGTTCGTTAATTACTAATAAAAATGCCTATGCTCAAATGCAACAGGAACTTCAAATTGAACCGAATAAAGAAAGGCTTTGGCTTATTTTCAGAATAGGTTATAGCAATTTACCTGCTAAGAGTGAACGACTAGATTTAGATACAGTTTTAATCAATGAGAATAATAGATTGTTTTATTCTTAGTAATGGACGAAAAATAGGTCTGTTATTTTGGATAGGACTTAAAACAACTTCAATATTTATTTTCTAACAAAAAAAACTAACAAGATGAAAGCGAATTTAATTATAGCATATGTTTATTTTTTGAACTTGCTTCGTAAAATTGTAATGCTATCAGATCACAGTATGAAATTATTATTCCTTCCAGGTTTTGAATGGTTTAGATTTTTTAATGGAAGAATGAAAATGAAAGCAGAATATTATAAGGCTCTGAAAAGAGTACCTGCTTATCGGAAATTTGTAAAAGAACAAAACAGTTTTGATGCTATACCTGAAACGAGTAAAGACAGTTTTGTGAAAAAATATAGTATTGCAGATCGTTGTATAGATGGTCAAATTCCTCAAGCAGGAGTCATTATTGATGAGTCCTCAGGTAGCTCAGGTGTGCCTACCAATTGGGTGCGTGGTCAGCAAGAACGAGAAACGAATATGAGATTTATACAGTTTGGTATTAAGCAATTATTTGATGAACAACCAAAAGTAATCATTAATGCTTTTGCAATGGGATCATGGGCTACAGGTATTAATGTGTCGATGGCGAGTGTTCGTTTTTCAAAAGTGAAATCAACTGGACCTGACTGCGATAAAATCCAAAAAACCATAGAACAATTTGGAACATCTGAAGAATATATCATTATGGGGTATCCGCCATTCCTAAAATATTTTGTGGATACGACCGATATAGATTTGAGCCAATACAAAATTCATATGGTTATGGGAGGAGAGGCGATGAGCGAAGGATTGAGAACTTACTTACAAGCTAAAGGTATTCATAAAGTCTTCAGTTCTTATGGAGCTTCTGATTTAGAATTGAATATTTCTTCAGAAAATGATTTTACGATCGGACTCCGAAAATTGCTTAATGACTCCGAAGAATTGCGCAAAGATTTGTTGCTTGATAGCCATATTATTCCGATGATATTTCAATATAATCCTGTTGATTTTTACATCGAAACAAATGAAGACGATGAGTTGTTGATTTCGATTTGTAGAGAAGGCTATATTGCTCCAAAAATTCGTTACAATATCAAAGATAAAGGACAAATCATTCGCTACAGTGAGTTAAAAGAATGGCTCAAAAAACACCAAATTGATCCTGCATCTATTGGAGAACTAAAAACGGATTTGCCCTTCTTACTTCATTATGGACGATCTGATCAAACGGTTTCTTTTTTTGGTTCTAACATTAGTCCAAACGATATTCAAGAAGTTATTTTTAAATTACCAGAAATTACGGACAAGGTTAATTCATTTTGCTTATCAATTAAAGAAGATGAAGAGGCTAATAAACAATTGGATATCCACTTGGAATCTACAACTGATCGATTAGGTTTTCATCCAGACCAGTTGCGTCAACAATTTTTACAAGTGCTCTCCAAAGTGAATCAAGATTTTAGAGAAGCCTTGCGTATGTTACCTTTACATCAACAACCTAAATTGGTGCTCCATAAGTTTGGAGAAGGTCCTTTTCAAGAAAATGATATTCGAATAAAGACAAGATATATTCGTTAAGGGCTTGAGTATAAAAGCTATGAAAAAGCCAGTCATAAGTTCAAGAGATTGAGCTTATGGCTGGTATGTTTTTATATTAAAAATAATTACTGGTTTTGGTAGAATGAAAAGTATCTTAAATGAAAAGGAACAGCGAGGCATAAAAAACTAGGTTATGTCTATGTCGTCAGTATGCTTTTATTAAATACCTCTGCACTTGCTATTTACAATTTTGGCACATTCAACTTATTTCATGGCTTTGCAATTTTGAGTTTATTTTCTGTCGTGATGGGCATGAATTCAGCCATACATCGAAAGAAGGAAGGTTGGCTGATTAGCCATTTCTGCTTTATGAATTGGTCGATAGTCGGTTTATATTGTGCCTTTGGGGCAGAGGTAGGTGTACGCTTTTTTTGATATAAAATATTTCTGCTGGGTCGTAATGATTGCTACGATGATTACTGCATTTATTGGTTGGTTTTTGATTGAACGAAAAGCAAAGGAACTGAAATTTAAATAGGAATGTTGTACCATGTAAAGATAGGGTGTGTCTCGAAGATACACCCTATCTTTATTATTTGTTTTATAATGGAAAAATTGTCAATGGATCAAAAATATAAGCTTATGACGAATCAATATCAAAACAGTTGGGATCACCTTAGGTGGCGTACCCTTTTTAAGGATGCTTCAAATAAAGGCTATGGTTTTCGAGAGTTGCGAATAGACGTATTCGAAAATACACTCGAAATCGTAGATGCGGGGCAGTACTATATAGATGACATCAAAAAAGAATTGGATGAATACAAGGCATCAGAAGCTGAATGTTATGATCGTCCGATAAAATTATCTGATACTACGACTTTAAATATGGATACTGCAGTTTCAGTTGTCAATGCAGATTGTTTGGAACTCGCAGAACTGCTATATAAAATGGGGCAGCGTCCTTGTGTCTTAAACATGGCCAATAGGCGAAATCCCGGTGGTGGTGTTTTTGCTGGCTCAGGTGCGCAAGAAGAAAATATTTTTAGGCGGAGTAATTTGCATCGTGCTTTATTTCAGTTTGTCGATTATGGTTCTGATTATGGTGCTACACGAAATCCTACTTTTAGTTATCCGCTAGACCGAAATTATGGAGCAGTTTATACGCCCAACGTTACTATATTTAGAGCTTCAGAAGCGAACGGTTATTGTTTGTTGAACAATCCGTATAAAGTGGCAATTATTACGATTCCTGCTATTAGCCAACCGCCTTTAGAAGTAGTCAAAGATCAATATAAGATTACGAAAGACTTGGTTCCTCCTACCAAAGAAAAAATACGAATCATGTTGCGTATAGCTATTTCGAAGCAACACGATAGTCTCATTTTAAGTGCCTTCGGTTGTGGTGCATTTAAAAATCCACCCAATCATATGGCGGTCTTATTTCAAGAAGTTTTTGAAGAAACAGAATTTAAAAACAAGATAAAACTAATTGTATTTGCAATTATCGACGACCATAATGCAAGTAAAGCGCATAATCCCGATGGAAATGTCTTACCTTTCTTTTCCGTTTTTGATAAAAGTAAACCAAATTAAAAAGGCTACCGACTCAAAGTGGATAACTTTTTTAATTTGATTGTCAATTTCTATTCTGGCATAATGGCGACTGCTTGAGTTGTCTTATTAGAAGGCGACATCAAGGTGATAAAATAAAGTCCCCCAGCTAATTTTTCAGAATCAAACTCTACCATAATTTTATTTTCATTTCCGAAGAAGTCTTGTCGATAATGGATTTTACCATAAGCATCAGTTAGGAGTAGGGTATACTCTTTCTCTAATCCTACATGATCAAAAATAGCATAAAAATGACCACTGATTACAGGGTTTGGATAAACATTTAATGAACGTAAACCTTTATTGTCTTCATTAACACTTTCTGCAAGTAGGCTTTGCGATACTGCAACGTTTTCACAATAAGAAATGTCGGATAATCTTACGCTGATATTTGGTGCTTTGCCATCGTATCCATCTTTGAGCGAAACCATTATACTTTTCACTGGACCATATATTTTGATAAATACAGAATCTTGCTCTTCGCCACTAAAGACACCATAAAGATGCATTTCGCCATTCATGTCAGTATAACTAACTTCAACAATATCAATAAAGTTTTTGTTAGACTTATCTATGTCTGATGCATTTATATCGCTGATAGTAAAACTTGGATCGGAGTGACCATATAATTCTTTTGATTCATAAACGCCTCCCATACCAGAATGCTTCAATCTATTTCTTTTGAAAGAAGTTGTTTTAGAGGAACATTCGTCACAGAAATCAGGAATACCATCTTGATCATAATCCATATTATCATCTCCACCGATACATACATCTTCTGCATCACACACTCCGTCTTCATCATTATCCTGCATCTCTCCTGAACAAATACAGTTTTCATCAAAGATATCATTAAAGGTACAATCATCTCCATCATCGCAAGGTGTACCAATGGTGATATTATCACAGCTATCACAAAAATCAGGGATGCCATCATTGTCATTATCAATCGTGTCATCTCCTCCTATACAAATATCTTCTGCATCACAAATACCGTCTAAGTCGCTGTCTTGAATTTGTCCAATGCAATTACAGTTTTCGTCATAGACATCGTTGATGGTACAAATATTATTATCGTCGCAAACAGTACCAATTAGGTTTCCATCACAATCATCTTCTGCATCGCAAACGCCATCTTGGTCGCTGTCTTG
>JAHDIP010000251.1 GCA_020630735.1 Saprospiraceae bacterium
AAAAAAATCCCTACATAATTACTCATGCAGGGATTTTATATTTTCAAAATATAACCATTAGATCAATTTCTTAATCCTAGCATATTTCTCTTTATTCGTTTTTCCTTTAGGACAACCGAGTTCGCTTGCTTTTGCTTCTATATCTTCTACTCGATTACCTGGGTTAGGATGAGTACTCAAAAACTCAGGCGTTCCGCCTTTGCCTTCCATTTTTTTGAAGAAGCCAGCTGCTCCAGCAGGATTCAGTCCACCATTACAAAGATAGATTACGGAGTGTGCATCCGATTCTTTTTCGTGACCACGACCAAATTTAAGGTTAACTAAACCCAATGCAATTTGTTCAATCATACCAGGATCAGCTTTTCCTGTAGCAATAGAAATAAGCGCTGAGAGACCATACATTTTAGTCATCTGACGAGTAGAGTGGCGCAAAGCAGCATGTGCAATTTCGTGTCCCATTACTCCTGCCAATTCATCTTCTGAATCTAAAAACTTGATCAATCCTGTATATACATAAATGTACCCACCAGGTGTACAAAAGGCATTGAGGGTTTTATCATCATCTATTATTTTGACTTGCCATACAAACTTATCTCGGTGTTTTACTTTTCCAGAGTTAAGGATATTTCTAGTAAGACCTCTGATATAACGGTAAATCTCTTCATTTCCTCTTTCAGCTAAAATTGGAAATTGCTTAGGATCACTTTCAATTTGTTGACTAACTTGTTTGCCAAGTTCTATATCTTGTTCTACAGTAAATAAATTGATGCCACCTGCACCACCACCAGATTTACAACCAGAAATTCCGATGATTGCAAAAAAGGAAAGAACAAAAATCATTTTTTTTACAAGCATAATATTAATTTGTTTGTTATCTAATAACGGATGTGCAATAAACTGTCTGAAAACCTCAGTTATTTGCTAGTCCATCCATAATTAACATTTCTATAATTTGAAATCGATTTAAAATACATATTACAAAAGTAATAAATCTATAAAGCAGCACCAAAACCAAGGGCAATATATTCGGCATCTGCAACGTGAGACTTCAAGCATATACCTACGTAAAATTTAGTTTTAGGTTTGCCTATTGCTGGAAAATAATACCGAGCATGCAATTTATTATAAATGATAAAATTGGTGAGGTAAGAAAAAGAACCCAAATACGTCCCCGCTTGAAGCTGTATGCTCCAACGACCAAATAAAAATTCGTGTGCTGCAAAGGCTAATATTCTTGATGCACCCAACCGGGCTTCCGCTTTTGTCGTAAACTCAGTAACATGCAATCCAAAATTATAAACGGACCTATTAAATTCGTATTCAAATCCAGCTAAAAATCGATTTACTTTAGTCGTATGATAAAAAGCACCTAAGGATGCTATATAGATCGGATATTTTGGACCACCAATAGAAATATGCTCCCGATAAGCTAACTTTAGATGCATACTCATTCCCCATTTCTTTACAGCTTTCTTACTAATATCATAGTGTTGATAATCTGCTTTGGCTACAGGTGATGGAAAGTATTTAACCCCTATTTGAGCCGCAGGAATATTAATTCCAAAATTAGGTAACTGTGCAGCACCATTCGAGAAATGGGTAAAATTAAACCCTCCTTTCAGATGCCATTTTGGTGAAAGCTGGTAGCCTACAATAAATTTTAGTGATGTAATATTATTAAAGTTGGAGCCAATAGCATTATTTGTTGTATTTTCTAAGCGATCAAAATGTTGTGTAAGATAAGCTAGACCTGTTCCTACTTGAAAATTGAAATCCAATTTTTCTTTTCGAAAAAGATAGATGCTTATGTTTGGGAAAAAAGCCACTGCTTGACCTAATGTAGAACGCTCGCCAATATTGTAATACAAAAAATTTAGCCCTAAGGTTGGGTAGCGTTGATGTTCTTCCCATGCTTTACGACCGTAAGTGTTCCATTTAAAAGCAAGTTCGCCTCCTAAACTTACATGGTCAACAGGAAAGTTTATTTTAGGGGTATGTTTTATTATTTTCCCATACAAAAGACTTGATTCTACAGACCACCCTTTGAGTCCTTGTCCCACAAGCGTAGTTGCAAAAAAAAGAAAACCTAAGAAAAAAATAAATCTACCTCTCATCTATGCTTATTCTACAGATATAGTCCTTAAAAAAATTATCGTCTCATGTATATCGGTACTCAAGACTCGATCTTGTTCTAAAAACGGCACCACCTTCCGATAAGATGTCCGTAGTGTTTCAATCATCGGAGATGATTTGGTAGGCTTACGAAAATCTAATGCTTGCATCGCTGTCATGAATTCTATAGCCAATAAACGTTCTATATTTTCTACAACCTTATATGCTTTAGTCGCTGCATTGGCCGCCATACTCACATGATCTTCCTGCCCATTACTCGACACAATAGAATCGACCGAAGCAGGTGTACAGTATTGTTTGTTTTGACTAACGATAGATGCCGCCGTATATTGCGGAATCATCAAACCAGAGTTTAGCCCAGGGTCAGCAGCTAAAAATGCGGGCAAATCTCGAATGCCTGAAATCAGTTGATAAGTTCGTCGTTCAGAAATACTACCCAACTCTGCCAGTGCAATTGCTAAATGATCTAATACCAAAGCCAATGGTTGAGCATGAAAATTTCCACCTGATAAAATGGCATCACTCTCAGGGAAAACGGTTGGATTATCTGTTACCGAATTGACTTCAGTAGTAACTACTCGCTCGATATAATCAAGAGCATCATAACTAGCACCGTGGACTTGCGGTATGCATCGAAAAGCATAGGGGTCTTGTACATGTTTTTTCTCCAGCTTAGCAACCTCACTACCTTCTAATATTTGTAATATAGTTTTTGCCGTAGTAGCTTGTCCCTTATGTGGTCGAATAGTATGTAATCGTACATCAAAAGGTGATCGCCTGCAATTAAAAGCATCTAAAGAAACAGCAGCAGTTAGGTTTGCTAATTTCCACAAACGTTTTGCCTTAATCATCGACCACACACTATAGGCATTCGAAAATTGTGTTCCGTTTAACAAAGCCAAGCCTTCTTTTGACTTTAACCGAATCGGCTGCCAATTCATTTTTTTAAGTATTACAGAAGCTGCTAGACGTTCTCCTTTATAAAATACTTCTCCTAATCCAATTAAAGGTAAAGCCAAATGTGCTAGTGGCGCCAAGTCTCCTGAAGCTCCAAGTGAACCTTGTTGATAAACAACAGGAAGTACGTCGTTATTAAAAAAATCAATTAGTCGATTGATCGTTATAAGTTGAGCAGCAGAATAGCCGTAAGACAAACCTTGTATTTTAAGCAAAAGCATAATCTTTACTACCTCTTTGGGAACTAGTTCGCCCGTTCCACAAGCGTGAGACATTACTAGATTTTTTTGTAGTTGTTCTGTTTGCTCATCTGAAATTTTAATATTACAAAGCGAACCAAAACCTGTATTAATCCCATAAAAAAGTTCGTCCGTATTATCTGTTTTATTATCGAGGTAATTCCTACATTTTTCAATGTCTGTTATACTGTTTTTGCCTAGCACCAACGTAGCTCTATTCGTCAGTATTTTGTCTAAATCTCCTATACCTATATGATCAGAACTTATATGGTGTATCATTTTTTATTTTTTTTAGAATAACAAATATCTACAAATAAAATGTGTTGTCCAATAAAATATCAAGTATGAAGGTATGAAATAGCCATAAAAGGGGTGTCAAATAGCGTTAAAAGAATTAACCAGCCGTTAAACAATCGTTAAAAGAAGGGGGATATACCAAACATGCACCAACCATAAACCGTTAAGAAATAAAGAATTGGAGCAAATTAGCCTTTTTACAACAAAAACTAAGATTAAACCTCAAAATAGATAAGGAGTCTAATTTTTAAAAGCTGACAATAAAATTGTACTTTTGGCAGTCTTTATCAGGGGTTTATTTCCCAAAAATTCTAAACTATTACTTAATCATTTAACCTCAGTAATATGAACGTTTTAAAAGCAAGAAAAATAGGAAAAAAGATAATCTTCGCAATAGCTGTAGCAATGGTTGTATCATTTAGTAGTGCAACTGCCCAAAAAATAGCTGTAGTAGATATCAATCAAGTACTTGAAAGTATGGATGATTACAAAAAAGCACAAGAAGAACTAGACAAAGTCTCTGCCCGATGGAGACAAGACATCGCACAAGAATATGACCAGATAAAAGGTATGTATAGCAAATATCAAGCTGAGCAAGTGTTGATGAGTGAAGACATGCGCGCCAAGAAAGAAGAAGAAATTATGGAAAAAGAACGCCAAGTTCGAGACTTACAAAAGAGCAAATTTGGACCTGAAGGCGCTTTATTCAAAAAACGTCAAGAATTAGTTCGCCCTATTCAGGATAAAGTATACAGAGCAATCGAAGATTATGCTAATGAACGTGGATATGATTTCATATTTGACAAGGGTGGGGCTTCTGGTTTACTCTTCTCAAATGGTAAATATGACAAAACAGACGAAATTTTAAAAGATTTAGGTGCTAACTAGTCGAAGAAGTTATACAAATAGCGTACTAAATCAGAATAAAAGCAGTATTTTTGCGACCTAAACAAGGGTCTTTTCATAAAGATCATTTCAAATAACTTAATTTACTATGAAAAAGATATTAAAAATTAGCTTCTTATTATTTGCATTTCTTTGGATGTCTAATACAATGGAAGCTCAAAAATTTGGCTACTTAAACTCTCAAGCTATCTTGGCAGAGATGCCTCAAGTAAAACAATTACAGGAAAACCTAAAAACGCTTCAAACACAGCTTCAGAAGAAAGGTCAAAACATGCTCACATCTTACCAAGAAAAAGAGCAAAATGCCATCCGTAAAAAAGAAAGAGGTGAAATGCCTCCTGTAGAAGAAGAGCAAGTGATGAAGACCTTGCAAGAAGAGCAAGAAAAAATTATGTCTTTCGAAAGAGATATGCAAAAGCAAATCAGAGATAAAGAACAAGAGTTATTGCAACCAATTATTGATAAAATCAATGACGCTATAAAAGCTGTTGCTACTGAAAATGGATACTCTTACATTTTTGATTCTAGTGCTGGTGTTTTATTATATGCTGACGAAACACAAGATGTTAGTTCTTTGGTAAAGACAAAACTAGGTATGTAATAAAAGCAATTAAATATATTGCCCTATAGCAAGAAAGGCGGCCAAATTGGTCGCCTTTCTTGCTATACATCTTTCTCTCCCAAAAATAAAGCAGAAAATATTTTATACTTCTACTTATTTGTACCACTGATAAAAGAAAGTTATATTTCACTTTAAATTGCAGATACTTGCAAAAAGAGCAGTACGAATCAATTTGTTTAATATTTCACATATATACTAATTAATTATGCAACTAGAAGCAGCTATAGAGAAAGCACTAAAAAACAGAGATGTTGAAAGCTTACATGAGCTTGTAAGTAACATAAAGAAGCTAAGCAAATCGAAGATTCACCCAGAAGAAATAGCTAATGCCATTAATGAATATTTATTAGATAAGGCAATCATTGATATTACCATAAACTGGGATACTCAAAAAGTAGTTTATAGAGAATCTCTATTTGCAGAAACGTTATTTAGAATAAAAATGACGGATTTTGAAATCAATTCAAAACGACTAGTTGTTGGTCATCGTTTCATTCCTTTTATTAATCCTACTATTAACCCTTTAGACTTAGTCTTCAAAGACGAAAAAGATGGAATTATTGAGATAAAAGAATCTATTGAGACAATGGAAGATGTTATGATATTTCATTCTCTATTGCCTCCATATGGTTACGATCATTATAAAATGAACAATGATGAAACCATTAATGTATTTTACCTTGACTTATCGACGTGGTTAGTTGAAAATAAATTTACAAATAAAGACCGCATTCTCATCTCTCCAATTGACTACGAAAATGCCACATTCCTTCTTGAAAAGGAAAGTTCTAGAGAGTTGGCTAGTCAGAAATTAATTATTACTCAAAAAGACGATGCTCTTATAGAAGCTATAATAGATGTTGTAAACGAAGAAGAAGGTATTTTGCCAACTGATATAACATTATTTAAAGCTTTTGCCGCTTGTGAACCACCTCTTGTTTTAAGTCCTGGTACAGCTATTGGTCCACTGATAAGCCAATCAGAAGAATTAGACATTTATCACGATGTTGGTATTTCTTATATCCACGAAAAAGATTTCCACGAACGTATGTATAGCAATATACTAGACGAAACAATGTTCCCAGATTTTGACTCGATGGGAGAATCTACTGACATTCCTGGAATTTTTGCCGAACTTGGAAATAGTTTTACGGAAGATTTTATCAAAGGCAAATTTATTCAACAAATGCTAAAAACAGGAGATACCAACAAAGAAGCAGTAATGGATATTATTTTTAAAGAAGGTGTCGAACGTTTTTTTAATAAACAACAAGAAGAAAATTTTGAACAAGCCTTAGAACAACTTTCGGAAGAAACAAAAGCAGAATGGAGCAATAAATCGATGTCTTTGCCTCATAATAATCTGCTTAATAAAATACTCGCTTTCAAAATTGAAATAATTAGCCTTCTTCGAGAAATTGATGCAAAACTTGTTGATCCTGCTGATTTTGATTTTTCCATGCTTATTCAACTTCAGCCTTTTGAACAGTTATCTGATCAAATATTGAGTGGTATAATTGAAGAAGGAGCTATGAATCCAAAAGAAGCAAAAGATTTGACAGAACAAGTAGAAATCATGCGAGAAAAATTTAGAGACGCTGGAGGTCATATTTTGAACAATATGTAATACTACTGTAGACAATGCCTACTACTTTTATACGACCTAAACACATAACGCCTAAGCAACTCGATAAGTACCTCGCAATGGGCTGGTTTAGAATGGGACAAATGATTTTTACCTGTCATTTTTTATTTTTCAAAACAAAGCTATATGCTCCTTTATGGTTACGTCTTGATCTTAGTACTTATACATTCAGAAAAAGTTTAAGAAAGTTACTGCGTCAAAATAAAAAGCAATTTACCATTCACATTCGAGAGGCTATTTTTGATGATGAAAAAAATGAACTCTACCTAAAACATAAATCTCGTTTTGAAGGCTTCGTATCTGAGTCTCTAAAAGACTCGCTTCTGGATAGTACAAATGAAAATGTTTATGACACTTATGAAGCGGCTGTCTATGATGGTAAAAAACTTATTGCAGTAAGTTTCTTTGACCTAGGAACAGATAGTATTGCTAGTATTATGGGATTATTTGACCACGATTATAGCAAATATAGTTTAGGTTTTTTTACAATGTTATTGGAGGTTGAGTTTGCTCTCAGTACTGGTCGAACTCTTTATTATCCAGGGTATGTAGTGCCTGGGTATCCAAATTTTGATTACAAACTTCGTGTTGGTGAAATGGATGCTTATTATGCTCACGAAAATAGATGGATGCCTTATACCCAGTTTCAAGCAAAAGACCTACCTACTGAGGTTCTAAAAGATAAATTAACTATTCTCAAAAACGAATTATCCAACCATGGTATTTCTACAAAGCTTCTGTATTACCCTCTTTATGATAAAGCTTATACCGAATATAATGGAAAAACGTTTGTAAATACGCCACTGATCCTTTCGTTTAGTCAAGGTATAAAAGAGATGATTTTTTTAGTTGTTGAGTATGATTTCTTTACTATGACTTATCAGTTAATCTTAGCTCAACGAATGAACGAGTTCTATTCGCTCACGACCTATATGTTTTTAAAGCCTTTCGATAAAGAGGATACTTGTGGTGATTTTTTGATGAGAGAAGAAATACTTGGGATATATAAAACTACTAAAGCCCTTTCAGAGGTCATTATAAAATATATTAAGCTACTAAAGTCTTGATGCAAATCTTACAACTCTACATCCCATAAATTAAAAACTCGTACTAATGCGCTTACTGCATGAGGATGGCTAAAGGCTCCTTCTTTCGCATACGTTTTTAATTCATCAAATGATAATTCTAATATTTCTATTGCTTCTCCATCATCTAATTCAACTTCAGTAGTTTGTTTGGCATCTGTTGCCAACCAATGGTGAATTTTATTATCCATAAAAGCAGGATTGCCATAGACAAAACCAAGATACTGCCAGTTACTAGCAGCATAACCTGTTTCTTCTCGCAATTCTCGCATAGCTGCATCTTTATGATATTCGCCTTTATCGACAAAACCTCCAGGTACTTCAACCGTATTTTTTCGTATCCCAAAACGGTACTGCCGTATACAAAGTACTTTTTGATCAGTAGTAATTGCAACGACATTAACAGCATCATTACTTTCGAGTACAACAGCATCTAGCTCTGTCCCATTTCTTGGATTACGAATAATATCATACCGAGCTTTAAATATTCGGAAACTAGGACCGTCTTTTGTTCCTAATAATTCCCACTCTAATTTCATTGGTTGTTTTGCCATTTTTCTAAAATTTCAGCGACAAAGATAGCATTTTAAGGCTAAGTAC
>JAHDIP010000024.1 GCA_020630735.1 Saprospiraceae bacterium
TGCTATTATTTGAATTGCTAGTATAGATAAGGCAAAGAAAAAACTTAAACAGATTGTTCGTTTTTTTTGTATCATGATTCTTTATATTTTGTGACTCAATTACTACAAGTTACCTTCAAACGACATGAAAAGAAATCACAATATTTGTAAATCCCCAAATGTTTATTGAACAAATAATTACATAACTTTTTGGTTATCAAATGAATAGGTTTTATTTTTCCAATAATTTTAATAACAAAACGACTCCGTCTTCTTAGGAAGACGGAAGAAAAATCTGAAAAAACATTTTTTTGACACCAAAAAAGTTATAAAACATTTTTTTTTAAAAATAATGATTACAAAGTTTGTTTTAATTAAACATTTTGTTTAAATTTGTATTATCAAAAAAACATTTATTGTTTTTGTTTATCCTCATTTTGTACATTTTAAAATTTTAAGCTAATGTCTAAAGATAAAGACGCTAAACTAAAAGCCTTATCCCTTACCGTTGATCGTTTGGAAAAAACTTACGGAAAGGGTATTGTCATGAAGCTTGATGACAAACAAGTTGTAGAAGTAGAAACGATTTCTACTGGTTCTCTTAGCCTTGATATTGCTCTTGGTGTAAATGGTTTACCAAAAGGACGTGTCGTTGAAATATATGGTCCTGAATCTTCTGGTAAAACAACCTTAGCAATACATGCAATTGCTGAATGTCAAAAAAATGGTGGTATCGCTGCTTTTGTTGATGCTGAACACGCTTTCGATCGTTTTTATGCTGAAGCATTAGGTGTAGATACAGCTAATCTTTTGATCTCTCAACCTGATAATGGTGAGCAAGCATTAGAAATTGCCGAGAACTTAATCCGTTCTGGTGCGATTGATATTATTGTAATTGACTCTGTAGCAGCCTTAGTTCCTCGTAGTGAAATAGAGGGCGAAATGGGAGATTCTAAAATGGGTTTACAAGCTCGTTTGATGTCTCAAGCCATGCGTAAATTGACATCTACTATTAGTAAAACTGGATGTTGTTGTGTATTTATCAACCAACTTCGTGAAAAAATCGGAGTAATGTTTGGTAACCCTGAAACAACTACTGGTGGTAATGCTTTGAAGTTCTATGCATCTGTCCGTTTAGATATTCGTAAAACGGGTTCTGCTATAAAAGATAAGGAAGGAAATATTGTCGGTAATCACGTAAAAGTGAAAGTTGTTAAAAATAAATTGGCTCCTCCTTTCCGCATTGCATTATTTGATATCATGTACGGCGAAGGCATCTCTAAAACAGGCGAAATTGTCGATCTTGGTGTCGATCATGAAGTTATTAAGAAAAGTGGTGCTTGGTACAGCTATAATGATGCAAAAATTGCGCAGGGTAGAGAAGCTGCTAAAAAATTCTTTATGGACAATCCTGAAGTAGCTTTGGAAGTAGAACTCAAAATTAAAGCAGCTATCATGGGCACTGACGAAGAGGCAGAAGCTCCTGTAGAAGAGAAAAAAGCTAAAAAAGTTGATCTTGAAATAGTCGATGGGAAAAATGGTAAAGCGAAATAAATTGGTACAAAAGGTAGAAATACAAAAAAGTATGTTACTTTTACCATTACCATAACGCTTTTAACCGTTAAACCCCTCTCTATAAATATTGAAAAAGGGACTGCTATTGAGTAGTCCTTTTTTTGTTTAATTTTTTTTCTGAAAGAGATAAGTATTATCCTGCTGTTTTACTAATTCGAATCCATTTTTTTCTAATATCTTAATCGATGCTATATTGTCTTTATGACTCCAAGCCATTATTTTTTTGACTTCTGCATTTTTTCTTATACTCTCCACTAGCACTCTAACGATTTCTTTTCCTAATCCTTGTCCCCAATATTTAGCCCCAATAGAATAACCTATTTCGCATTCTCCTTCTTTATCTTTATAAAACCTGTACATCACACTACCAATAAGTTCATTCTTATCTTTCAGATCTATTCCTTTTCTTATTGTCGTTTTATTTTTCTCCTTTAATTCTTGATTGCTGATAAATGATTTGGCATCTTCGATACACTCCATTACTTTACTTCCTCTATATTTCATCGCTATTTTATCAGAATAAATTTCAAATAACTTATTCGCATCTTTCTCTATCAATCTCCTAAATACTATCTTATTTGATAAACTGTTTTTTTCTAAATCCATTTTTCTAATTCATAAAATTAAAAAATAATGCTCATGTGCAAAAAGACATCATCATTCTAGCTCAAGCAATAATAAGTGAGCTGCTGTCCAACTAAAGTGATTTGCATTCAATCCTTTTCCTGTTATTGGATGATAGTTTTCTCGTAAAGGCAAGTCACTATCCAGAATGCCCTCAGCATGTTGCAATAATTTTGTTTTCATCTTTTCGGACAAATTATCATAACCATAATACTCTAATCCTTTTATAGCAAAATATACTTGGTCTAACCAAACAGGACCTCGCCAATAACCTTTTTCTGGATCAAATTTAGGGTGGTTGGCTACTAAAGTAGGAAAGGGAACAAAGGTATTAAATTCATCTTTGGCTTCTATACTTTTTTTCAACTGTACAGCTTGTTCTTCTGTTGCAATACTCGACCATAACATGGTCCATGCTTCTGGACCTTTTACTTTTACATGCTCGTTCTTTTCAATATTTACATCATAAAAATATCCTGCTTTATCGTTATAAAAATGTGATTGCATTTTCTTTCTCAACACTATTGCAGCACTATCCAACTCAGATGATCGATCATTATTTCCTAATACTGTATTTATTTTAGAAAGGAATATTTTCTCTGCGTACAAGTAAGCATTCAAGTCAACCGATTCTTGATTTAAAGACCAAGCAACGGCATTGTTTTGTAGAATTGTCGCACTATCAAATCGGACAGCATTATCCATTCCACTTTCCCAACCTGCCGCAACACGAGTACCATCAGTAGAGCCATATTCACACAAACCATTTTGGTTATGGTCACGGTATTTATACCACCATTCGTGATAACGCTCAAGTTTATCATTGAACTCCTTTAAAAAGTCTTTGTCTTTTGTTTCTTGATAAATTTCCCAAATTGCCCAAGCAGCTAATGGCGGTTTGGTGTCTCTCCAATTATGTTGCTCAATACTTGTATCTCTAAAAACACAATCTGCAATCATACCATATTTATCTTGATAAACAAACATGGTACGCATTTGGTCTTTGGCCAACTCAGGATTAAATCGAACCAATGCAACGGCATGTTTCCACGAATCCCAAGACCAAAAACCATGGAACCATTTTCGAGAATAAGAAGGGAATAAACCATCGTATTGAAGTTCTCCTGCTGCTGACCTCCAGTTATTGTTTAAGGTATTCAAACATTTAACGATCAAACGTTGACTCGATGTAGTTTGATCTTTTTGGAGTAATTGGGTTAAATAATTATTCCACCGCTTGCTATTATTTTCAAAACTTCCCTCAACAGCACTAGCAAAAACACCCTCAACTATTTCGAGTTCTCTAATCAACTCTTCTTCCTCAAAAACAACAGACTGACTTTGTTGAAAAGTAATTTTTTGACCTGCTTCAATTTCTCTATCAAATGCAAAAGAATACGATTGACCAATTATATCTACTTTAGGTTTATCAAAGTTAGAAAACTGTAAAAACGCATAAGAATCATTATTAGGCAACTTAAAAGAAATACCGTTTTCTTCGAGCAAACTTTCTACCCCATCCAACCAATACTCACCTTGCCACTCAATCGTTAATCGTTCCTTTTGTTCTGAAGTATTAATGAGTATTACATCAATTAAAGCCGTTCGACTTGTCACAAAAATCAAATTCATTTTTAGTATTAACCCTGTCCACGTGTATGTTTGAGTTAACTTTCCAGGTAAATAATGAATTTCTTTTTGGGCATCTTTAAAGTCGTATTTCTTATTCTTCGTTTTAAGATTAATTTTTGCCAATGTTTTGGCCAACCAAAGACCATTATCTTGAGTCATTATGAAAGGACCAACAAAACTTCCATAATAAGGTAGGGTATCTGGAAGGCTGTAACTATGCCAAGACCCTAAATCAGAAAAACTAAATACGGTTCTATCCTTAACTTTTTTAGGAATTCCACGTACATTCAGTACATCCTTATAGTTCTCTTGCTGGTAATTCATTTGCTCTTCTTCTTTTTTACCGCAAGTCCCCAAAAGACAACCCACGAATAAAAGAATGATAATATTTCTTATTCTAAATTGTAGCATTATAAAAATTAATATATTTTTGGGTCTTCAAATTATGATTTTATCCTTTTGGTCTAGAAACTGATACAAACTAATGAAATTATTAAACACTATACTTCTATTTTCTATTTTATTGTTGATAAATAGTCCTCTTGTGGGTCAAGAAAAAAAATTGACAGTAGAAAAATTAAATTGGCAAATTAATACGCCAAATTATGACGAAATATCGCCTGTTCTTTCTATTGATGGAAAAACGATGTATTATACAAGAGTAGGTTCTCCTGATTTCGACAAAACACTAATCGAAATGGGAGAAGATATTTCTCAGAATATGCCTCCTCAAGAATATAAATCGCACCTTCAAAAAATATTTTCTCGTCTTGCACAGCGGTCTGTCAACTCTCCTGTACAGTCTGGTTTCAATCAAGATATTTGGGTGGCGGAGTGTGACCTAGGTATTTTTGATAAAGTACAGCACCCTAGTTATCCACTCAATAATGCCATGCCGAATAGTATCTGCTCACTTACTCCGGCAAGCAATGAACTAATTGTCATTAATCAGTTTGGAGAAGGTGGAGGTATGCAAGCAGGTTTTTCATTAGTTCGGCGCCAGTCTGATGGACGCTGGTCTTTTCCCGAATCTATTCAAGTAGAAGATTTTTACACAACAGGTCCTGATGTAAGTCTTACAATGAGCAATGACGGAAAGGTAATTATCATGTCTTTAAAACGGCGTGATTCTCGAGGTGGAAATGATTTATATATTTCCTATCGCCAAGGAAAATATAATTGGACTAGACCTCAAAATATGGGAAGCAAAATCAACTCTAGTGCTCGAGATATTACACCTTATTTATCTGAAGATAATCAAGCTTTATTTTTTGCTTCAAACCGAACTGGATCTATTGGTGGTACTGATATTTATGTAGCTGAACGCTTAGGAGAATCATGGACAGACTGGACTTACCCACAACGGTTTAATACACCTGTCAATTCTGTTTACGATGATAGTAAACCATATTTTAATGCTACTACTGGCTTTATGTATTTCACCTCTAAACGAGATGGCTCTAGTGATATTTTCCGCTCTAAATTATCACCTCCCAATCCTATTACTGTAACTATACGAGGTAAAATTGTAGATTCTAAAACGAATAAACCTATAGGTGGAAACATACTAGTCGGTACAGGCGATGAAGCACCTAATAAAGTAATTTATGTGTCAGATGATGGTTCTTATGAGCTAAATATTCCGAAAGGTGTGCGGCTAACTTTACAGCCAGAAAGTCCTGGTTATGATGGTAGAAACCAAAAAGTACACTTCGAAAAAACATATGTTTATTACAAGGATTATAATGTCAACTTACTGCTTGATCCTTTGGAAGTAGGGAGCAAAATAGAATTGGATCCGATTTATTTTGAGCGTTCAAAGCCTACTATCTTGAGTCAATCATTTGCGGTATTAGATAAGCTTGCGATTTTTTTAAAAGAAAACTACAATATTGCTATTCGAATAGAAGGTCATACTGATGATCAAGGAGAAGAATCTTCTTTAATGAAATTATCAGAAGATAGAGCTGCTGCTGTTAAAGAATATTTAGTTTACAAAAAATTCATCAATCCTCTTCGTATCGAAACAATTGGTTTTGGAGGTACTGTGCCTGCAGTCGATAATACTTCCGAAAATACACGTAGTAAAAACCGTCGTGTAGAAGTACAGATTGTTAAAGTTACCAAACTTTATGACGATGGCATTTCTGAATAGATTTGTTTCTCTGTTATCGGATCATCATTTGTAGTTTTTGATTGATTATCAGTTACTTTAATCGTTTGGCAATCCGAAAACTACTTTGTTTGCTGTATATATTAAAAAGCCAACAAACATATTAAGTAATGGTCATATCCCACAAGTCTACTTTTTTTTCTACCTTCGAGTAGAAATTAAACAACTTATGCTTAGGACTATTGCTCATATTTTTTCAATTGTTTTTCACCCATTGTTGATGCTTACCTATATGTTGATCATTTTGCTATTGGTCAACCCTTATCTATTTGGTGTGCACGATATCAAAGATATGAGCCCATTAATTCTTATAGTTTTCATGTCTACCTTTATCATTCCATTATTTGCTGTGGTTATGATGAAATTTTTGGGTTTTGTTGATTCGCTCGAAATGCAAACACGGCAAGAGCGCATTGGACCTTATATCGCTACAGGTATTTTTTACCTCTGGATGTTTATCAATCTATATTATAATCCGAATATACCTATCGCTTACAAATCCTTTGTTCTTGGCGCAACAATTGCTTTATTTCTTGCCTTCTTCATAAATATCTTTTCGAAAATAAGTTTGCATGCAGTTGGTATGGGTGGTCTCATCGCAATGATCGTTATTACGATGTTATTATTTAGTTATGGTACCTTCAACTTATCATTAGGAAGCAGTACTTATATTTTGAGTATGAATCTTGTATTGATGATGGGTTTGCTACTTTCTGGAGTTGTCTGTACCGCTCGTTTAGTATTAGATGCTCATAATTTACAAGATTTATATGGTGGCTTTATCGTTGGTTTTGGTGCTCAATTTATAGCACTTAAGTTTTTACTCTAACTCCTTTTTTACCATAGTATTATTCAAGAATATAAATGCACTTATCAAAATAGTATAAACAAAGAGATTGAAGCCTCCTATAACACATATATCTTCAATCGTATAACCAGTTTGTCTAATATTCATAACCATATTATAGGCAATAAGACTCCAACCCATAAAAATCAAACTGTTTAATACCAACGCTAGTATTCTACTCCAGCTCTTTTGAAAAAGTAAACCTACACTACAAATTAAAAACCCAAAAGCAGCTGAAAAAATTGAAAATAATATCAATAGTTCCATTTGATTATTCATTGATACATTCTCAAATACAGAGAAAAATACCATTACAAAAAATAAGCTTACTGTCACTAGTAATATACCTAAAATCCTAAGCAAAGAAATATTGTTTTTCATTCTTTCTTGTTTCGTCTGAATAGATTTTTAATTTTGTAGCAAAATCTACAATTTATGACAAATTTACAAGAAGCAATAGAACAAGCTTGGGCAAATAGAGATTTGCTAAAAGAAACAACTACTCAAGAAAGTATTAGAGCAGTACTCAGTATGCTCGATAGAGGAGAACTACGAGTAGCAGAACCAACCCTCGATGGTGATTGGAAAGTAAATGAATGGGTAAAAAAAGCCGTCGTACTATATTTTCCTATTCAACAAATGCAAACTATCGAAGTGGGCCCTTTTGAGTTTCACGACAAAATTCCTTTGAAAAAAGGATACAGTGAACTTGGCGTTCGAGTAGTCCCACACGCTATTGCTCGCCATGGTGCTTTTTTAGAAAAGGGAGTAATTATGATGCCAAGTTATGTCAATGTTGGTGCATGGGTTGGCAGTGGTACGATGGTCGATACTTGGGCTACTGTAGGTTCTTGTGCTCAAATTGGTCGAAATGTACACCTCAGTGGCGGCGTTGGTATAGGTGGTGTTCTCGAACCGCTACAAGCAACCCCAACAATTATTGAAGATGACTGCTTTATTGGTTCTCGATGCATTATAGTTGAAGGTGTTAAAATAGGGCGAGAAGCAGTGCTTGGTGCTAATGTTGTCTTGACAAAGTCTACTCACATCATAGATGTCACTGGCGATGAACCTATTACCTATAAAGGACATGTTCCTCCTCGTTCAGTCGTTATTCCTGGTACGTATAGCAAAAAATTTCCAGCAGGAGAATACCAAGTTGCTTGTGCATTAATTATCGGACAACGAAAAGAAAGTACCGATAAAAAAGTATCATTAAATGATGCCTTAAGAACGCATAGTGTGGCTGTATAAATAACAAAAACATGTCATCTCTATTTTGAGATGACATGTTTAAATATCCATGTCTTTATACAATTTATTTATTCACCAAATCAGGATTACCCATTTTCCCTGAACGGTAATTTTGCATACACTGTCTGATCTGTTCTTCTGTATTCATAACAAAAGGACCATAAGAGTAGACTACTTCATCCAAGGGTTGACCACCTAGTACCAAAAACTCTGCCTCACACTCTGCATAAATATTTATTAAGTTTTCACCTCTTTGGTAAAGTGCTACCTGATTTTTTTTCAGTTCTCTACCGCCTTCTACTTCTACCGAACCATCAATCATATAAACAAATGCATTATGACTTGTAACAGTAGGAATATCTACTCGTGAGTCATTATTCATTTTTACATGATAATAAAATGCTGGTGTCAATAATTCAATGCTTGATTTCGCATCACCCAATTCTCCCAAAACAACTTTTATCGAATAATCTTTTGTCTCTATTGTATCCATATGTTCCTCTCGATGTACTGTCGTTGTAGGATCCATAAATTTATACTTAGATGGAGTGTTTAACCAAATTTGGAAACCATGGTAAAAACCACCTTCATCATATAATTTCTTTCCAGACTCTTCCATGTGTATAGCACCTTTACCAGAGTTAAACATCATAAAGTCTCCTTTTCCAATTTGGAAATCATAATCGAGACTGTCTTTATGGTGTCCTGTTCCTTCTAGGAAATAAGTAGTCGGTGTTACACCAGCATGTGGGTGCGCATCTACTCGAAGTGGGTCGCTTCCAGCTTCTACATTAACTGGACCAAATTCATCAAATAAAACATAAGGCGAAACATGATCTGTATGACCACCAGCAAAAGCACGAATCACCGGCAATGTTCCTACATTTACCCGATCTGAATTAAGAATACGATATATTTTTCTGCTAGAATTTTCATGATACATTCCAGAGTTAGCTACTATTAAAGGATTATTTGCAATAGATAATCCAAGTATAGCAGAGCCTTTTATGAATTTACGTCTTTTCATTTCTTCCATTTTTCTTTTTTTCAAGTTACACTTTTTTACAGTAAAATAACAAGTGCAAAGGCTCATTTGTTTAGTCGTGCCTAAAACAATAAAAAACTTTTTTATTGTTTTAGTAGGGTAAAAACAAACTTACCTGTTTTAAGTACAAAGCACAGAAAGATATAATCTCTATTTATATAATTATTTAAAAACTATAATCTCTATGAAAAAAATAATCTTGTTAAGCCTAAGTGTAATGTTCAGTTTAGCCATTAGTTTCGCACAAACCTTTGAACACAATTATGACGAAAGTCTTGCATTAGCAAAAGAAGAAAATAAAAAAATCTTACTCATTTTTTCTGGTTCTGACTGGTGCAAAAACTGTATTCAATTCAAACAATCTATACTTAGCACTGATGAATTTAAGCATTTCAGCGAAGATAATTTAATACTCTTGGAATTAGATTTTCCTTACCGAAAGAAAAATAGATTGCCAAAAGAACAGCAAGAACACAATGAAAAATTAGCTGATCTTTATAATAAAGAAGGTGTTTTTCCGAAAGTTGTTTTACTAGATAACAACACTACTCTTTTAGGAAAAGTAAACTACCAAAAACATAATTCTACAGAAGATTTTATTTCGCAAATAGAAGAACTAAGTGATAAATGATAGATTGAACAGAGTAGCGAGAACCGGGATTCGTTTTAGTTTAAAATGAAATTTTCTAATTCCTTATTTAAGCTAAACATCCCGATTCTCTGTCTCTACTCTCGATATCTAAATTCAATTTCTTTTACGCTTTTATGCAAAAAAATAAAATATGAATACCACAGCAAGTATCAATAAACAACAAACAAAGGCACACCATCATCCTATAAAATTAATGGGCTGCGGTTTTGTCCTTACTGCTATTGATGATGATCCTCAGCGAGCTTGGGATGCCATCCGTGCAGGTGTAAAAGAAATTGAACGTATTGAAGATTTGATTTCTTCTTGGAAAGATGATTCCGAAACAACTAAGATTAATGATCACGCAGGTATTGTTCCTGTTGAAGTAAGTAAAGAGTTATTTGAATTGATCAGACGAAGCCTCAAAATATCAACGATCACAGGTGGTGCTTTTGATATTAGCGGCACGCTCTCTCGATACTATTGGCAGTTTGATCAACAAGAACATACTTCTTTAGAAAAGGAAAAAATACACGAACTGCGTGATCTCATTAATTATCAAATGATCGAATTAAACGAAGAAAGTTCAGCTGTTTTTCTAAGAAAAAAAGGAATGAAAATCGGTTTTGGTGGAATCGGTAAAGGCTATGCAGCTCATCGCGCTCAGGTCGTCATGCAAGCCTATGGAATTGAAAGTGGTCTTATTAATGCCTCTGGTGATCTAGTATGTTGGGGCAATGCCCTTAACAAAAAAAATTGGACCATCAGTATTCCTCATCCGAATAATCGAAACGAACCTCTTGTAGAATTCGATATTCCACATGGTTCTATTGTAACCTCTGGTAATTATGAAAACTATACCTTGATCAATGGAAAACGATATTCACATATTGTAGACCCCCGCACTGGAATGCCTGTTAAGTTGATTAAAAATGTTTCTGTTGTAAGTCCAAATCCTGAATTTGCAGATGCTATGGCCACGGCTATCACCGTAATGGGACCCGAAGCAGGGATAAAATTAATAAACCGCTTAAACGGCATCGAATGTATAGTAACTGACGAAGACGATAATATCTATTATTCTAACCATTTAAATCCTCATGGACTATGTTAAAAAAGTGGAAAGGCTTATTCTTTATGGCAATTGTATCATTGTCTATATCGGCTTGTACTTCTGTAAAAGGATATCAGAAGGTTTATTTGAATGATCCCGAAATGGCTTTAGAAGCTAAGAAACTTGATTTTTTTGAAACGAATTTTCACACATACCGAGAAGGTGCCTCTGGAGCAAATGGGGGTAAAGTAGGAGGAGGTTGCGGATGCAATTAGCGATTATTTCTTGCTTACTTTTCATCCTTGTTTGTATCAATGATGTAAAAGCGCAAATTCAACGTTATTCTCCTACCGATAAGGGTGACTTAATAAAAGGAGATACTACCGAAATCGGTATTACAGATTATTCCAATCCTGATTGGCAAACAATAGATATCGATTTCCTGAGTAGTTACTATGCACAAGACGGAAACAACGGAGCAGTTACTGGTGGTATCGGAACAGAACAGTTAACTGACTTTACGCAAAAGGTTATTTTAAAAATTCCAACTACTAAAAAGTTGACACTCAACCTTGATGGTGGGTACGATTATTACTCTTCTGCTTCTACTGATAATATTGACAATATTCGATCTTCTGACTCCAGTTCTGATGTAAGAATGCATGGTAATGTAGGTCTAAACTACCAATACTCAGATACAAAGTCAATAGGTCTACGAGTAGGAGGTAGTACAGAGTATGATTACTATTCTTTCAACGGAGGTATCAGCAGTAGCTTTGCTACAAAAGATAAAAACACCTTACTCAATATTGATGCTCAAGCATTCATAGATCAGTGGGTTCCTTATTTTCCTAGCGAGCTTCGAAGAACGGCAAGTGTGCCCACTACAAGCCGAAACTCTTTTAATGGAAGTATTGGAATAGGGCAAGTCTTGAACAAGCGAATGCAACTCTATTTCCAACTTGAAGGAACCTATATGAAGGGCTTACTCTCTACTCCTTTTCATCGAGTTTACTTTCAAGAACAAGATCAAGCACGTATTGAGAATTTACCAGATACTCGTTTAAAAGTACCGATTGGTTTGCGGCTTAATACACATATTTCAGATAAAGTTACCTTGCGAACTTACTATAGATTTTACTGGGATAATTGGGGTGTACAGGGACAAACGTTTAGTGTAGAAGTACCCATAAAGTTAAATCAGTTTTTGGTAATTTATCCTTTTTACCGCTATCATCAGCAAACAGCTTCTAATTATTTTGCGCCTTACAAAGCACATAGTGTAAACGATACTTATTATACCTCTGACTATGATCTATCAGCATTGAGTAGTCATGCTTATGGACTAGGAGTGAGCTATAGTCCAGCCAATGGTATTGCTAAAATAAAGTTACCATTTAAGAAGCGACCCGCTTTTGTTGTAAAAAGTATTGACTTAAAATATAGTCATTATGATAGAAGTACGGGGCTAACAGGTGATGTTATCAGCCTAGGTATGCGTTTTAGTTTTTAAGAACAATTTTTAAACTTACTGTACAATTCAATATTAAAATTTTCGAAGAAGTCAGTGTTCGTCACTGGCTTCTTTTTTATAAATTACATCTCTCAATATTGCTCCTGGAAATCGAGCAGCCTCAAGTTTTGCTCCTAAAAAATTTGCTCCATGCAAATCACAATTTTCAAAATCAACTCCATTTAGATTAGCATTACTAAAGTTGGCATTGTTTAATTTAGCTCTTGAGAAATCAACATTTCGCAAATTCGTGTTACTAAAATTAGCTCCTTCTAGCATAGCATCTGTAAAGACAGAATAGCTAAAATCTGATTGGGCAAAATTTACACCTTTAGCATAAGCACCACAAAAATTGGCAAATGGTAATTCCATACCTTCAAGACTTATATCAGGATCAAAACGCCTTCGGTCAAAACTAGCTTGCTCTCCTTTAGTCTGTTTAGCACCTGTATATAAAGCAACCACTAATCCATCGATCAATAGTGTTTTCCATTTTCCTCCAGCTCCTCCAGAACTCAAAAAATCATAATGTTTTTGAACCATTTCCTCCAAAACATCTGAACTTAAAGATAAACTATTCCTTGCAATTTGGTGTAGGCGTTGGCTATCTATTCCTATCGTATTTCCACCAGCTTTATCTGCTAGGGGAAACACTTTTTTTAACATAGCACTATTGATATCAAATTTTTTCTGATCAGTCCAATACGAATGAGGAGTTTCTATTTTTGAAATAGGAGTTTTTTTTCGTTTTTTATAAAATGCTTTTCTTCTACTCAACACAGCTTTATTCGCAAGAATAAATTCAAAATAAGAATCAATATCCGTAACTAATGACTCAGATAAACAAGTAAGTTCTTCTGAAGCCATAAGTACTAAAAATTCTTGATCATCAGTTATCAAAAATGCCATTGCATTTTCGTGGTTGAATACATCAAAAAGCTTCACTCGCTTATCAAGTTCCACTAAAGGATATTTTTTACCTTCCAAAATTAAATCTTCTTCAAAGCCTAATTCGTTGCTCCAATTTGTATCAAGCATTTTTTCAATTGGTAAAATAGAGACTACTCCATCCTCTGGTAAATAATGTTGGGAAGGATACATACAATCCTGTATTTGGTCGTTATAAGTATGTTTGTGAGAATCAAAATCTTCATTAGATTTAAATATCCACCGAAGATGCAGTCCATTCGTCTCCAAATAAAAGGATCGAAGGCTAGAAGGCAAAGTGGCTCCTATTTTATTTTCTAATTGTATAATGGTGTCTTCAGGCACAGGTGGGTAGGTACAAAAACTCAAGACTTGTACTTCAGGGTGTAATTGTAGTTCCTCTACTAGTTGTTTGAATCGCTGTTTATAGTTTTTCATTTTTTTAGTGTTAAAAATTACATTTTTAACTAAAATGGTTACACAAATATACATTTTATTTATATTTTCACAAAGCTTTACTTTTTTTATTAACACTCACGCTGAAATATTCTACATATTGTTTATTTAGTCCATGAAAATGACGTGTTTATAGATAGTTTAAATATTATTCAGACAATCTGATTATTTTTGTAAATTAAATAATTTCAACTTAATTTAATGAAACAGATATTTCTTGCATTCCCTATTGCTCTTCTACTTTTTTTTGGCTGCAATACAGCTAGTAAAGTAGCTAGTGTGCCAGCAGAAGTTGTCAAAGAAACTCCTCCTCCTGCACCCGTAGTAGAACCCCCTACCCAAGTAAAAGATCAAAATTATTCACTTCCAGTTTATAATGCTTCTTACACCAGAACACATGATATTATTCATACAAAACTTGACTTGAAGTTTGATTGGGCAAAAGAAAGTGTTTTAGGTAAAGCTACTATAACATCTACACCTCTTTTTTATCCTTCAGATCAAATAAGATTAGATGCTGTAGATTTCGATATTCACCAAGTCAAAATGGAAGGTACAGGTACCAATTTAAAATATGACTACGATGATAAATCTTTGACTATCCAACTAGGAAAAATGTATGAAGCTGGTGAAAAGTATACTTTATTTATCGACTATACTGCTCATCCATCTGGTACTGAACGTAATTCAGCAATTAGTTCTGATAAAGGATTATTTTTTATCAATGCAGATGGGAGTGATCCTGAAAAACCACAACAGATTTGGACACAAGGAGAGACCGAAAATAATTCTCGTTGGTTCCCAACAGTAGATAAACCAAACGAACGTTGTACGCAAGAAATGTACTTAACTGTTCAAGATAAATACAAGACGCTTTCGAATGGTTTGTTAATTTCTTCTAATAAAAATTCGGATGGTACTCGTACCGATTATTGGAAAATGGACCAACCTCATGCTCCTTATCTTTTCATGATTGCTATAGGTGATTTTGCAGTAGTAGAAGACTCCTGGAATGGCATATTGGTCGATTATTATGTAGAACCAAAATTTGAGCAAGACGCTAAAGAAATATTCCCTCATACACCTGAGATGTTATCTTTCTTTTCAGAAAAACTTGACTATAAATACCCTTGGCAAAAGTATTCACAAGTCGTCGTTAGAGATTATGTATCTGGAGCAATGGAAAATACAACTGGGGTTATTTTTGGGGAATTTGTTCAAAAACCTAAACGTGAATTAATCGACGAATCGGTCAATGAATTGATTGTTGCACATGAGTTGTTTCACCATTGGTTTGGCGATTTAGTTACCTGCGAAAGTTGGGCTAACTTAACTATGAATGAAGGTTTCGCAAATTATAGTGAATACCTTTGGTTTGAACATAAATACGGCGTTGAAGAAGCAGAACGCCATCGTAGAAATGAAATACAAGGTTATATAGGTTCTACACAACAAGCTGGAATTCATCCACTTATCCACTTTGGATATGCTGACAAAGAACATATGTTTGATGCACACAGTTACAACAAAGGAGGACTTGTACTACATATGCTTCGCAATCAAATAGGCGACGATGCATTTTGGGCTACTCTTAATCTTTATCTAAAAGATAACGAATATACAGCTGTTGAAGCACACGATTTGCGCCTTGCTGTTGAAGAAATTACAGGTCAAGATTTTAATTGGTTCTTTGACCAATGGTATTTTAGCGCAGGGCATCCTCAACTAGAAATTAGCTACGATTATAAAGAAGCTACTAAGACCATTGATGTAACAATTGAACAAAAGCAAGACCCAGTAACAAGCCGCCCAATTTTCATTTTACCAATGGCTATTGACATTTATACTGACAATGGAATGCCTATGAGAAAAGAGATAAAAATGGATAGCCGAAAACAAACATTTTCATTTGATGTAAATAAAAAACCATTACTTGTTAATGTTGATGCTGACAAAGTTTTGCTATGTGAAAAAGAAGATAAAAAATCAGAAGAAGCATTTATTTTCCAATATCATAATGCCAAAAATCTTTGGGATAAAATCGAAGCATTCGAAGCTATAAAAAATAGTGATAACCCAAAAGCAAAAGAGGTTTTTAAAACTGCCGTTAATGATAGTTACTGGGGAATTAGGGAGAGAGCTATTGGCAAACTTGACGTTACGAAGCATCCAGAAATAACATCTAGTTTGGCAAAACTTGTAACGGATGATCCTAAATCACAAGTAAGATCTGCTGCACTAAAAGCTCTGGGTCAAACAAAAGATGTTCAATATACAACCCTTGCTAAAAAGGCTATTAGTTCAGATCAAGCTTACAATGTTATTTCTGCTGGTTTACAAACACTTGCCGATATAGATCAAGCAGAAGCATTAACAATGGCTACCAAAATGGAGAAGGAAGAAAACGGCTCTATTCTTTTTGCCATTGGTAAAATATATGCTCAAAATCCTGATAAAAAATATTTACCATTCTTTGAAAAGAGTTGGGATAAGATGAATGGTTACGGTGCTATTAATTTCTTTGGCTATTATTTAAATACTGTCAAAGAAATGGACGACGAAACGGTAATGGCTTCAATGACAAAACTGAAAGACATTTCTACGAATATGGGACAAAACCCATGGAGACGTTTTGGTGCTGCTAAAGCAATAAATGATTTACGAGGAGAATACTCCAGTAAAGCAATGACAGACAAAGTAACTGCACTTACTGAATTAATCAACGAAATCAAGTCAGCTGAAACTAATGGTCAACTGAAAAACCTTTACGAATCCTTCTAATTTTTTAGACAGCATTGGAAGCTAAAAAGGCTGTACCACTTACAATTGGTGGTACAGCCTTTTTATTTTAAGTATTTGTCGCCCTAAACCTTGCATTTATACCTATGAATCAATAAATTACAAGGTTTTATAACCTATTCTCCAACTCTCAAGTGAAACAAGGCTTTTTAGGTCTTCGTACAAATACATATTTTTATGTTAAATATGCATTTTTTACAATCTTTTCGGCAAGTTTTAGGTTCTTGTTATAGATTATTAGATTTTTAATAGAAACAAATAGATGGCTGCTCCTACAGATAATTATCAGATACTAATACAAAAACTTGATCGTTTTATTCGTAAGTACTACACCAATCAACTTATTCGAGGTTTTTTGTATTCCTTAGCACTTATTTTAGTATTGTTCATTGGTATGAATGTCCTTGAATATTACTTTTACTTTGGTAAAGGTGTTCGAAAAGGATTATTCTATTCTTTTATAGGTATCAGTTCTCTTTCGATAATATTTGGTATTCTAATTCCACTTTTACACTACTTCCGACTAGGAAAAGTGATTTCACACGAAAAAGCGGCGTCTATTATCGGTGAGCATTTTACGGATGTAAAAGATAAACTGCTTAATATTTTACAACTTAAAAAACAGGCAGCCAATTCACCTAATGAAAGCCTAGTCTTAGCAAGTATTAACCAAAAAACCGAATCGATCAAGTTAGTGCCTTTCCGTTCGGCTATCGATCTCGGCCAAAACAAAAAATATTTACGATACGCATTACCACCTCTACTTCTCTTATTGGTTATGCTTTTTGCAGCACCAAGTATCATCAAAGAAGGCACAAATCGAATCATCAACAATAATAAAGAATTTGAACGAGATGCTCCTTTTCATTTCGTCGTAGATAAAGAAGACCTTAGTGTTATTCAATATGAAGATTATACACTAAAGGTGAAAGTAGAAGGAGAGTACAATCCTGCAGAAGTTTTTATTGATATTGACAATTACCATTATCGGTTAAATAAAGAAGACAATGGTTTGTATTCCTATAAGTTTAGTAATGTTCAAAAAGAAACAGACTTCAAAGTTTTTGCCAGTGGTGTAGAATCCGAAGATTATAAATTAGGTGTTTTACTTAAACCTAACATTTTAGGATTTGACATCAAACTTGATTATCCAGCTTATACACAACGTAAAGACGAAAAAATTGCAAACATTGGTGACCTCGTTGTGCCAGCAGGAACAAATATTGATTGGGTTTTTAATTCTCAAAACACTGATAATATAGCAATCCAATTTGCTGGTCAAAATAAGTTGATTGAAACCACTCGTTTTAGTGATGAGTTATTTACACACAAAAAACGTATCCTCAAAGATCAAGCATATAAACTTTATGTTTCTAATAAAGATTTACCTAATGCCGACTCTATCAATTATTCCATTACGGTCATTCCTGATTTGCACCCAACAATAGGTGTCGAAAAATTTGTAGATAGTACCGATAGTAAATTATTGTTTTTTGTTGGTCAAGCCTCTGATGATTATGGTTTGCACAATCTAACATTCAATTATAGAGTCAATAAAAACAAAGGACCTCAAGGTACACTCAATTCCTTACCGCTTAAAAAACCTGATGCAAAACAAATTCAATTTGATCATACCTTTGACGTATTAACACTTGAACTTTCGCCTGGTGATGAGGTAGCTTATTACTTTCAAATCTTTGACAATGACGGTGTCAATGGTAGTAAATCTGCACGTACAAACGTGATGACTTACGAAATGCCTACTATCGAAGAGTTCGAAGAATTAGAAGAAAAGAATGAAGAAGATATTAAAGATAACCTCGAAAAGTCGATGAAAGAATCGAAGAAGATTAAAGAGGATATGAAGAAGCTTCGAGAAAAAATGCTTCAGAAAAAAGAAATGGATTGGCAAGATAGAGAAGAACTTGAAAAATTACTCGAACGTCAAAAAGATCTTGAAAAACAAATCGAAGAGGCTAAAAAAGATTTTGAAGAAAATATAAAAAATCAAGAAGAATTCTCTCAACCTAAAGAGGAAATTCTTGAAAAACAAGAAAAGATACAAGAGCTTTTTGAAGAAGTCATGAGTGACGAAATGAAAGAACTCATGAAACAGATCGAAGACCTAATGCAGGAAATGGAAAAAGATAATGCATTAGAAATGATGGAACAAATGGAAATGGATGATGAGGAAGTAGAAATGGAACTTGATCGTATGCTCGAATTGTTCAAACAGTTAGAATTGGAAAATGAAATTGATAAAACAATTGATAAATTAGAAGAACTTGCAGAAAAGCAAGAAGAGCTAAGTGAGGAAACAGAGAAGGGTGAGAAGTCGCAAGAAGAATTGAAAAAAGAACAAGAAGAAATCAATGAAGAGTTTGAGAAGATAGAGGAGAAGATGGATGAAATAGAAAAGAAAAACGAAGAACTCGAAAACCCTAAAGATATTGGCGACCAAGATGAACAAATGGAAGATATTCAGGAAGAGCTAGATGATAGTAAAGAGCAACTCGATCAAAAGCAAAATGACGGCGCTTCTAAGTCTCAAAAGAAAGCTTCTCAAAAAATGCAAGAGATGGCCGACCAAATGGCTATGCAAATGGAGTCGCAAGAAATGGAACAAATGGAAGAGGATATGCAGGCTCTACGCCAATTGCTCGAAAACCTTGTTGGTTTATCCTTCGACCAAGAAGACCTCATTGCTGAGTTTGGTAAAGCCAATGTCAATACTCCCAAGTATGTTGATCTCGTTCAAGATCAATTCAAATTGAAAGACGACTTCAAATTAATAGAAGATAGTTTACAAGAATTGAGCAAACGCATCTTTCAAATAGAATCTTTCGTAACAGAAAAAGTTACTGAAGTAAAAATTAATATGAAAGAAGGATTAGAGGAACTTGAAGAACGTAAGGTTCCTCAAGCAAATGATCACCAGCAACGTACAATGAAAAACGTAAACGATTTAGCATTGATGTTGAGCGAAGTAATGAACCAAATGCAACAACAAATGTCTAGTATGATGGCAGGTAGTCAAATGTGTAATAAACCTGGAGGAAAAGGTAGTGGAAAAAAAGGCAATGCTCCTTCCGATAAGATATCACAAGGGCAAGGTGAGCTGAATAAGCAAATGGAAAAAATGAAAGAAGGCATGAAAGACGGCAAAGGCGGTATGAGCAAAGAATTTGCTCAAATGGCTGCCAAACAAGCTGCTCTTCGAAAGGCACTTCGAGATATGAAAAAGGAAAAACAAGAACAAGGCCAAGGTGAAAATGCGCAACAACTACAAGAAATTATTGACGAAATGAATAAAGTGGAGACAGATCTTGTCAATAAACGTTTAACTAATGAGATGATTAAACGTCAAGAAGAAATTATGACTCGTTTGTTGGAGGCAGAACGTGCTGATCGTCAACGTGAGTTTGATAATAAGCGTAAGGCAGAAACCGCTTTCGAAAAAGAACGTAAAATGCCACCTTCATTAGAAGAGTACATCAAAAAACGTGAATCAGAAATCGAAATGTACAAAACTGTTTCGCCTTCTTTAAGACCTTATTATAAGTATTTGGTCGAAGAATACTTCAAATCACTTAAAAAATAAGTGATTTTATAAAACAAAAAAAAGTTTAATACGTAGTAGCTAATAAGTTTTCTATTGTATTTCACTAGATAAACATAACATTTCATATATTTTTAAGTAATGAAATGTATTCTAAACACAGCAATATTAGCGTGTTTTTGAAATTTATATAATTTCATTCACCTGATAATGAACCAGGAAAAACTAGAAATGCTAACCTTAGCATCAGACCCGAAAAATGTTGCAAGAGTAGAACCTTTTGTCGAAAATTTGGTATCTAAATACTGCATTAGTCCAGATGTATATGGCAACATTTTAATTAGCTTGACCGAAGCCGTCACCAATGCCATTGTGCATGGTAATGATGGAGATACCTCCAAATCTGTACTTATTCGGCTCAAAAAGAAAAAAAATACCTTATTATTTCTTATCTCTGATGAGGGTGGGGGCTTCAATCCCGATGCCCTTCCTGACCCCACTGCTCCCGAAAATTTATTGACGGTTGGTGGAAGAGGTGTCTTTTTAATGAGACAACTTTCAGATGATGTTACCTTTTATGATAATGGTAGCACTGTAGAAATGCAATTTAAAATTTAAGCATTCTAAAAAGAAATATGAATCCTTCAGACCAACAACTATCAGAAAACGAAAAAGAAACATTAATTGATTATCATTCCGAAGATATTGATTTCCGACTAAAAGAACCTGAAGTTATTTCTGAGTGGATTACAAACACTATCTACAAAGAAAACAAAGAGTTAGCTAATCTAAATTTCATTTTTTGTTCAGATATTTATCTTCATCAGATCAATCTCCAATATCTTAATCACGATACCCTTACTGATGTTATTACTTTTCCTTATAGCAAAACTACTGTAGAAGGAGATATATTTATTAGCATTGATCGTATAAAGGAAAATGCCAAACAATTTACCGTTACATTCCAACACGAATTGTGTAGAGTAATGGTTCATGGTGTTTTGCACCTAATAGGATATGGAGATAAATCACCCGACGATAAGCTATTAATGACTTCAAAAGAAAACGAGTATTTAAGTCTATTAAATGGAACGATATTAGATACTGAATAAGTTATATATGTTCCTAGAAACTTTTTAAATTCAGTACAAATAAAAAACTTGGTGTGGAGATTATTATACTCTCACCAAGTTTTTTGTTCTTATTTCATTGCACGATCATCGTTAAAACTATAAATTCGTCCTTAATTTCAAAAAATACTATTACAATTATATCCTTAAAAGAACCACACACAATCACATTATGAAAGTTTTAAAATTTGGTGGCTCGTCCGTAGCAAAGCCAGAACGGATTAAAAGCATTGTTAATATATTAAAAGACTACTATAGCAGAGGCGAAAAATTTACTGTCGTTTTTTCTGCTTTTGGTGGCATAACCGATTCACTTATAGAAATGAGTAGTACTGCTGCTAAAGGGGACAAAGCCTATGAAGAGCTTTTTAAAGCCTTTAGTACACGTCACTTTGATTCCGTAAAAGAATTGTTAGGAGGTGCGTCGCAAAAAATGGTTCTTAAAGAACTTAAAGAAAATCATGAGGTTTTAAAAAATCTTTTATACGGGATCTATTTAGTGCGTGAAGCTTCTCCTCGCACAATGGATTATGTGTTAAGTTTTGGTGAACGTAATTCCGCCTTCATCATATCTCATGTTTTGAAAGAACATGGAATCAATAGCAAATATCTTGATGCAAGAGATATTATCAAAACCAATAAAAATTTTGGTTCGGCCAAAGTTGATTTAACACTTAGTTATAAAAAAATAAAAGAATATTACGAGCAAAATCCAGAAGTTCAAATCGTAACTGGTTTCATCAGCTCTTCCAAAGGAGGTCTAACAACTACTCTTGGTCGTGGAGGATCCGATTATACTGCTTCTTTATTAGCCGCAGGTTTGGATGCCAAGCATGTCGAAATTTGGACGGATGTAAATGGTGTTCTCACTGCCGATCCTCGCAAAGTCAAAAAAGCATTTACAATTCCAAGTATGACTTATGCAGAAGCTATGGAGATGTCTCACTTTGGAGCCAAAGTAATTTATCCTCCAACACTTCAACCAGCATTATACAAGAATATCCCGATTTACATCAAAAATACTTTTGACCCTGCGTTTGAAGGAACCTTCATTTCTGAAAAAAGCGATCCTAATGGTCATGCTGTAAAAGGAATTTCTTCAATCAATAATATTGCTCTTTTAACACTTCAAGGAAGTGGTCTTTTTGGTGTGCCCGGTATTGCTGCTCGTTTGTTTGGTTCTTTGGCTCAAGCCAAGATTAATATTATACTGATTACCCAAGGATCTTCGGAGCATTCAATAAGTTTTGCTATCAAACCTGAATTGGCTACTACAGCAAAAAAAATTGTAGAAGAAGCTTTTGAATTTGAAATTCAATCTAAAATTATAGAACCCATAAAAATTGAGCAAGACTTATCCATACTTGCAATCATCGGAGAAAACATGCGTTACCAACCAGGTATCTCTGGGCGCCTATTTCAAGCTTTAGGCAAAAACGGTATTAATGTTGTCGCTATTGCTCAAGGTTCATCAGAATTAAACGTTTCAGTCGTTATTAATCGTAGTGACGAAAGTAAAGCATTAAACTCTCTACATGAAGCATTCTTCCTTTCTGATACGAAAGAGTTGCATATATTTATGGTAGGTGTTGGTTTGATCGGAAGTACACTCATTCAACAAATAAAAAAACAAGCGGCTTTCTTAAAAGAGAAACGTTCGCTCGAATTGAAAATAGTCGGATTGGCTAATAGTAAAAAAATGGCATTCAACCTTGATGGTGTCGATCTTGATAATTGGAAAGAGGCAATTGATACGGCCGAAGAAAAAATGACGATTGGTGGTTTTGTAGAAAAAATGAAATCCCTTAATCTTTCTAATACTATCTTCATTGATAATACTGCTAAT
The DNA here is from genome assembly GCA_020630735.1 of Saprospiraceae bacterium. Lineage (GTDB taxonomy): Bacteria > Bacteroidota > Bacteroidia > Chitinophagales > Saprospiraceae > JAHDIP01. The sequence continues at coordinate 23,045 of JAHDIP010000024.1, forward strand.
GAGCAAATTTCGAATTATTACGAAAGTATTCTTGATGCCAGCATTTCTATTTCTACACCAAATAAAATTGCAACCTCTTCTGCTTATTTACAATATCAGCGGTTAAAAACAATTGCAGAAAAACGTGGTGTACAGTTTATGTACGAAACAAATGTTGGAGCGGGTCTTCCTGTAATTTCTACTCTTACTGATCTTATTAATAGTGGTGATCAAATTTTAAAAATCGAAGGAGTTTTATCTGGTTCTTTATCATATATTTTTAATTCATATAACAAAAATACTAATTTTAGTGATGTCGTTCAAAAAGCTAAAGAGCTTGGGTATACTGAACCTGACCCTCGAACAGATTTGAATGGAATTGATGTAAGACGAAAGCTCATCATTCTTGCACGTGAAACAGGTTTATCTTTAGAAGCTACTGATGTAGAAATTGAAAATATCCTACCACAAGCTTGTCAAGATGCCAAGACAATCGATGATTTATTTGTAGAGCTTGAAAAAGCAAATAGTTATTTTGAAGCCAAAAGAGCAGAAGCAGCAAAAGATGGAAGGGTTCTTCGCATGATTGCAAAACTAGAAAACGGAAAAGCAAGTATTGGTTTAAATGCTGTTGATTCCTCACATCCCTTTTATTCATTAAATGGAAGTGACAACATGATTGTCTTTACAACCGAACGCTACAAAGAACGACCTTTAGTTGTACGTGGTCCTGGTGCTGGTGCTGAAGTAACTGCTGCTGGAGTTTTTGCAGAAATTATTACAATTGGAAATTATTTAAGTTAGTAACGAGTGAAAATAGTTCTATCATTTTGAAATAAAGATTATGCCTCTAGGTAAGTTAAATAAACACAATAGACTTAATAGTTTTAAAGGCTTTTGAATAAATATAGGAACTTAAATAAAATGCACTAGTTATTAAATATCAAAACGAACAAACGAATTTTTATGCATGCTGGAGTAAAAATATTCGCCCCTGCAACGGTGGCAAACGTAGCCTGTGGATTTGATACATTAGGCTTTGCAATTGATAAACCTGGTGATGAAATTTTAGCTCATTTTTCAGATACACCTGGATTAAAGATTTCAAAAATAACGGGAGCAAAAGGCAAGCTTCCATATGAAGTAGAAAAAAATACTGCTGGATTTGCAGCCTTAAAACTACTTGAACATTTAGGTGAACAAGACAGAGGTATCCATTTAGAAATACGTAAAAAAATGCCTTTTGGGAGCGGACTAGGTTCTAGCGCTGCAAGTGCTGCCGGTGCAGTTATGGCAATTAATGAATTACTTGGTAGACCTATCGTCACGAAAAGGGAATTATTACCTTTTGCCGTTTTAGGTGAACAAATAGCAGATGGTGCTTATCATGCCGACAATGTTGCTCCTTCTTTAATGGGTGGCATCATTTTCATCAGAAGTAACCAGACCTTAGATGTCCATCATTTACCTGTTCCTAAAGGTATTTATGCTTCAGTTGTTTATCCACATATAGAAGTACTGACTAAGGATTCTAGAGAAGTACTAAGCAATCAAGTAGGCTTAAAGGAATGTATTCAGCAAACCGGAAATTTAGGTGGACTTGTTGTAGGTCTCTATAATACCGATTTAGACCTTATTGGGCGCTCCTTAAATGATGTTATTATAGAACCTCAACGAGCGAAACTAATTCCACATTTCTATAAAGTAAAAGAAGCTGCATTAAGTGCTGGCGCACTTGGTTGTAGTATCTCTGGAGCTGGTCCATCTATCTTTGCACTAAGTGCTAATAGCTTAGTAGCTGAAGAAGTTGGAGAAAGTATGCAAAAAGTATTTCATGATAACAAAATAAAGAATGATTTGTATGTTTCTCCCATCAATACAGATGGAGCCACCCTTTGTTAATATTCACTCATTCAGCAATCACTAAAAACACTACAATGAAATTATATAGTACGAATAGTCCCGATCAATATGTTAGCTTAAAAAAAGCAGTTTTAAAAGGATTACCAGAAGATAATGGGTTGTTTATGCCAAATGAACTACCCAAACTACCCTCTTCTTTTATCCAACACCTAAAAGATTATTCTTTTCAGGAAATAGCTTTTCAAGTATCTAAGACTTTATTGCAAGGCGCTATTCCTGAAAATGATCTTGAGGAGATCATTAATAATGCTATAAACTTCCCTGCTCCTATTGCTACCTTAGACGAACAAATACATGTATTAGAATTATTCCATGGACCATCTTTAGCTTTTAAAGATTTTGGAGCTCGTTTTATGGCTCAACTAATGAGTTATTTTAATCGTGGAGAACAAAAAGAATTAGTTATTCTTGTTGCTACTTCTGGGGATACTGGTGGTGCAGTTGCAGCTGGTTTTTATAAAACAGAAGGAACTAAAGTAGTTATCCTATACCCTAGCGGAAAAGTTAGCAACCTTCAGGAAAAACAATTAACTACTCTTGGACATAATATTGCTGCTTTAGAAGTAGATGGTACTTTCGATGACTGTCAAGCTTTAGTAAAAAAAGCTTTTTTAGATAAAGAATTGAATACCCAAATACGACTTAGTTCAGCTAACTCTATAAACATTGCACGTTTAATTCCTCAAAGCTTTTATTATTTTGAAGCCTTTAAACAAGTAAATGATTATACAAACCCTATAGTATTTTCTGTTCCTAGCGGGAACTTTGGAAACCTTACGGCTGGTCTTCTTGCTAAAAGAATGGGGTTACCTATTCATTTCATTGCTGCAACTAATAATAATAGTGTTGTGCCAGAATATCTAGCTAATGGAGTTTATACTCCTCGTCCTTCCGTTAGAACTATTTCTAATGCTATGGATGTAGGTAATCCATCTAACTTTGCTAGAATGTTAGACATTTTCAATGCAAATGGTTCCACGTGGAACAATATGAAGAATGAAATAGCAGGATACCATTTCAACGATGAACAAACAAAAGCTGGAGTAAAAGAAGTCTATGATCAATATGGCTATGTAATAGATCCCCATGGAGCTGTGGCTTATCTTGCTTTTAAAGAATATCAGAACTTACATCCTCTTGCAAAAGGTATAATATTAGAAACAGCCCACCCTTCTAAGTTCATAGATGATGTTGAGCAGATACTAAATAAAAAGGTAGATATTCCAGAACGTTTGGCTTCTTTAGCTAATAAGAAAAAAGAGGCTACACCCATTGGTATTACTTTCGAACCTTTTAAAAATTGGTTATTAGATAATTATTAAACCCTATATAGAACTCCTATTTTTTATTGAAGCCCTTTAGATATAACCTAAAGGGCTTTTCTTTTTAATTGTTCCACGTGGAACAATTATACTATTGCAAATAGTAATGAATATTATGTTCCACGTGGAACATCTAATTATATTTGAACAATTCTACACAAATACAGTTAAATAGAGGGTCTACAAGCAATTCGATAATAAAGAATTAGTATTTTTACAGTCTTTAAAATAAACATTACGAAGAATAAAAACATAATCATGAGTCTTAGAAAAGTATTACTCCTCATCTCCTTCATTATGGTAGGTATATGTGTACAAGGGCAAGATGAAAACACGAATAAAAACAAGTTCCGTCAGCTTTATAATGAGCTTCCAACACCTAATGTATATAGAACAGCATCAGGAGCACCTGGTCACGAATATTGGCAACAACAAGCGGATTATAAAATGGACCTTGAGCTAGATGATGATAAGCAACGCTTATATGGAGAAGAAACCATTACTTACTATAATAATTCTCCTGATATATTAAACTATTTATGGTTACAGTTAGATCAAAATATGAGAGCTAAAGACTCTGATACATATAAAATAAGAACGAATAAGCTTTCTGATAAAATGAGCCTAAGACAATTGAATAGCATAACACCCGAGTTTGATGGTGGATTCAAAATAGATCATGTAAAAGATGTAGACGGCAATGCAGTTCCTCATATAATCAATAAAACAATGATGCGCATTGATATGCCTAATTCTTTAAAACCTGGTGAAAAATTTACTTTCAATATCAAATGGTGGTATAATATCAACAATAGAATGAAGATAGGAGGACGTTCAGGTTATGAATATTTCGAAGAAGATGATAACTATCTATATACCATTGCACAGTTTTTCCCGAGAATGTGTGTTTATAATGAAGTAGAAGGATGGCAAAATAAACAGTTCTTAGGAAGAGGAGAATTTGCCTTGGCTTTTGGTGACTATGAAGTAAATCTCACAGTTCCTGCTGATCATGTTGTAGCTGCTTCTGGAGAACTTCAAAATCCTAAAGATGTATTGACTGAAAAACAGGAGAAACTATATGAAGAGGCAAAAACAGCAAAAGAACCTGTTATTATCGTTTCTCAAGACGATGCAGAAAAAGCAGAAAAAAGTAAATCTAAGAAGAAAAAAACATGGACATTTAAAGCTGATAATGTAAGAGACTTTGCCTTTGCTAGTTCTCGTAAATTTATATGGGATGCTATGGGAGTAAAAATGAGCAATGGAGAAACAGTAATGGCAATGTCTTTATATCCAAAAGAAGGTAATCCGCTTTGGGAACAATATTCTACTAAAGCAGTTGCTCATACATTAAAATGGTATTCGCACTATACCTTTGATTATCCTTATCCAATAGCTTGGTCTATTCATGCTAGATCTATCGGTATGGAGTATCCTATGATTTGTTTTAATTTTGGTCGCCCTGAAAAAGATGGTACTTATACCAAAAGAACCAAGTATGGAATGATCGGTGTAATTATTCATGAGGTAGGTCATAACTACTTTCCTATGATTGTCAATTCTGACGAACGCCAATGGACTTGGATGGACGAAGGCTTGAATACCTTTTTACAATTTTTATCGGAACAAGAATGGGAACGCAACTACCCTTCCAGACGTGGGCAAGCACACAAGATTGTTGACTACATGAAAGGCGATAAATCAAGAATATCTCCCATTATGACTAATTCTGAATCTATTCATCAGTTTGGAAATAACGCCTATGGAAAACCTGCTACTGCACTAAATATTTTGCGAGAAACTATTATGGGACGAGAGTTATTTGATTTTGCATTCAAAGAATATTCTAATCGATGGAAATTTAAACATCCTTCCCCCGCTGATTTTTTTAGAACAATGGAAGATGCATCTGGTGTCGATCTCGATTGGTTTTGGCGAGGTTGGTTTTTTACTAACGATCATGTTGATATTGCACTTGATGGTGTGAAATGGTTTAAGTTAGATTCTAAAAATCCTGATGTAGAATATGCGATACAACGAAAAGAAAGAGATGAAGCTCCAGTTAATATTACCGATATTAGAAATAAAGAAATGATTGCCCAAACACAAGATGAAATAGATCGTAGTTTAGTAGATTTTTATACAAAATATGATCCATTGGATGTGACAGTATTAGACAAAGAAAAATATAAAAAATATTATGACTCCCTTTCTGATGAAGAGAAAAAGGTGCTGAATGAAGGCAAGAATTTTTATGAATTATCTTTCAAAAATATTGGTGGTTTAGTTATGCCAATTATTTTAGAATTTCAGTATAAGGATGGATCAAAAGAGCTTCATCACATTCCAGCTGAAATTTGGAAAATTAACCAAGAAAGAGTAACGAAAATTTTTGCTACAAAAAAAGAAATAAAACAAATCGTACTTGATCCATTTATCGAAACGGCTGATACAGATACTTCAAATAACTACTACCCTCCCAAACAAGAAATTAGTCGATTTGAAATATTCAAGCAAAATCGAAGAGGTGGAGAAAATCCAATGCAAAAAGCAAATAAAATGAAAAACAAAAAATCAGGTACAAATTAAAATTAATTAAATATAAAATATATTAATTTGATTGGTATAAAAATGGAGATTCGTCAGTAAGATGAATCTCCATTTTTTATATAAGACTTTTTATTTATGAGTTAGAAATGTTTTTAGCAGTGACTTCCCCCAAAAACATTTCGAGGATATTATTGAATTCACCTGGCTTCTCCATCATTGGTGCATGACCACATTCTTCGACTAAAACTAATTTTGATCCTTCAATCAATTCATTAAATTTTTCTCCTACAAAAGCTGGTGTCACGTTATCTTCCTTCCCCCAAATGAGAAGCGTAGGTGATTTGATCTGATGTAGCTTATCACCTAAATTATGTCGAACTGCAGATTTAGCTGTAGCAATAATCCTTATCGCCTTATTACGATCATTAACAATATCATAGACTTCATCTACCAACTCCTTGGAAGCTACTTCTGGATTAAAAAAAGTTGCCTCTGTTTTCTGTTTAATAAAATCATAATCACCTCGACGGGGAAAAGTTGACCCCAAAGAATTTTCAAAAAGTCCTGAACTTCCAGTTAATATCAGGGAATGTATTTTATCCGGATTAGCTAAGGCATATAATAATGTAATATGACCTCCTAGTGAATTTCCTAAAACATGAACCTTATTAAAACCTTTATAGTTCACAAAATCAGCAACATGATCTACAAGACCATTTACAGATACATCACGAATAGGCAATTCAAAAATTGGTAACATAGGAACCACTACATTATATTTTTTAGCAAAATGCTTTATAATGCCCTGAAAATTACTTAATGCCCCAAAAAGACCGTGGAGTAAAAGTAAGGTTTCACCCTCTCCTTCTGTTTCTAAGTATATAAATTGCTCTTCTTCCTTCAGTTTATATTCCATTATTTACTATATGATTAAGATGCAAAGTTATGATTTTATTTCATTAGTGGCAATTTACATTATTATCTATAATAATACCAAAAAAGAAGTCTATTTGTACCAGTTCATTACAAATCATCAAGGTAGGATAAATTATAAATTTTTTGAAATTGTTTTTTACCAATAGAAGACGGTATCATCTTAAATAAATTATTTCTTATAGCCATAATAAAAGGATTAGACCAATGTGCCATCTGCCCTATATTCCAAGAAGTATCCACTACAAATTTAACTTTAGACATTCTGGCATCTTGAAATTGTTGAAAAGCCTTTTTAGTTAATGGATATTTCTGTAAAGCAGAAGCTAAAGCAAAACCATCTTCAATAGCTTGGCAAGCACCTTGCCCCATATTAGGTGTGGCAGCATGAGCCGCATCTCCTAACAAACAAATATTTTCATTAGACCAATTATACTTAATAGGATGAACATCTTTAATAAGATCTTCGTGAATAGTTGAAGGATTAGTAGCAGCAATTAAGTCTAAAACCAATTGATCAAAATTCGAAAACAATTTTTGTAGTGATTTAGTTTTATCACCAGATAACTCAACACAATTACTATGAACAGCATACCAATAGACTTTATCAGTATCAAAAGATACAAAACCAAATCGTGCCTCTCCTCCCCAAGCTTCAGTTAGTTGCTGTTGAAACCTTGAAGGCAAATCAAAATTACAAGTTCCTCTCCAACAGGTTTGTCCAGAATTTCTCAAAGCAATTCGCGAATTAAATTGTTGGCGTACACGAGAATGTATACCATCAGCGCCAATCAAAAAATCACTAATTGTTTTTGTTCCATCTTTAAAAAAAGAAGTGACTTTGCCATTACTGATATCATATTTCAAAAATTCTTTTCCTAAGTGTAGTTTTCCACTATCAATGTTGGTAACTAGAATATCTTGTAAAATTGCCCGATGAATGCAAATCGTTAGTCCTTCATTTTCAACTTCTTGGATAACATGTAAAGATCTGTTTGTAATCGTATTCTTTGTAAGTTGCTTTCCCTTCGCTTTTAGTTTTTCACTCAATCCTAAACGTTCAAATATCGCCATTGCGTTTTTGGCCAATATGATACCAGCTCCCACGGCTTTTAGTTCTCCAACTGACTCGTAAACTTCAGCATCAACTCCATAATGAGCTAAAGCAACTGCTGTTGTCAAGCCTCCAATACCACCACCAATAATAGAATATATCATAACAATTATGTGGATTTTTTATATAAAACTCTAATCAAATACAATAAAAACAGATATTATTAACATAGTTACCAACAGTTGTTAATAACTACTGTTTTGACAATTGGTAGTTATTCAACAGGGCAATTGTTAATAACAATAATGCACAGCCTTGATGAAGTACACCGAAGCCAACAGGTATGGTTCCAATGCTGTTAAGTAGTGTGAATATCCCTAATAAAACCTGTATTATCAACAGACTTATTAACAATATTGATATATTTCTATAAATAGTGTTATTTTTAACTTTAATTGCAACTGTGAAATACCATAATATAATGATTGTCAATATATACGCTGTTGTACGGTGAAGAAATTGTATAAGTGCAGGCATGAATGCTTTAGTATCATAATTGATCACATTATTCACGTTCCATTCACTAATGTGGAAAATTATGTTAGGAACGTACTCATTATTCATATCTGGCCAAGTAGGAAAAAATAGTGCTGCCTTCATTCCAGACATAATACCACCAAGTATTATTTGAATTACTAACAATCCTGTTATTACTTTTCCCCACCGTTTTAACCTATTATTGTGGATAACTTTAGGATTTGGTTGAATAACTTTAAATGTTGTCCAAAGCAGATAACTGTAGAGCAAAAAAGCTAAAGATAAATGAATCGTTAACTTATACGCATTAACCCAAGGACGTTGATTTAAACCACTAGCCACCATTATCCAACCAAAAGAAGCAACTAACATCGCTATGAGTATAACTACACCCAAATTCTTCATTAAAGAAGTAGAAAGCATTCCTCTGCCCCAAAAAATCAAAAAGGGTATCAGGAATACAAAGCCCATAGTACGAGCCCATAAGCGGTGAATATACTCCCAGAAATAAATAAATTTAAATTCTGACAGACTCATTCCCTTATTAATTTTATTGTATTGAGGCGTAACTTTATACAGATCGAATGCTTCTTCCCATTGTTCAGCACCTATTGGTGGTATGGTTCCTGTTACAATTTCCCATTTCGTTATAGATAAGCCAGAGCCTGTAAGCCTTGTTATTCCTCCAACTATAACCTGAATGAATATCATAAAAAGTCCAATCATCAACCAGACTTTAACAATAGAAGCTATTGGATTTCCCTTTTGATCTAAAGCAGCAGTAGTACTCATAAGATGTTGTTCTAGTTAAAAAATTAAAGTCAGAACAAAAATAAAAGCTTTAAGCCAAATAAAAGTTATACACTTAACATTGTGGTTATTAATAATAATATTAAATAAATAAAAAAAAGCTTATCATCATCAGTAGTGTTAGTTTGTAGAAAATTTTATTGCCTATTATTATGAAAAGTAGTTTTAGTGATAAATAGAAGTTAAACCAACAGCTAATAAACACTTTAAAATACTGATATTCATGTTTTTGTGGAGATATAAACAAACTGTTGATAAGTTATTAATAGTATAACTTTAGTGAAAATTAAAAATGAAAACTCTAAAATAATGTAGATAAGTAGGTCTTACACCAACAATTTTAGCCAGAAAGATAATCTAGTTATATATTAAAATTTTAGATTGTTTAGAAATGTTGATAAATAGGCCTGTTATACACTAGTTTTGCACAAATTGATGCTAATAACTCTTCGATTTGTCAATATAGTCTACTATCTTTAAGAATCATTGCCGATTTATTTGAATGACAAAATATTCTATTGAGAAAATAAAAATAATCCAAATATGTGCGGTCGTTTTTCATTTAATATTCCAAAAGAAGAGGTAGAGCAGCAATTTGATGTAGTACTAAACCAAAATTTGAGAGAAAGCTATAATATTGCTCCAACTCAACATGCTTATGTTATTACAAATGAAAATATTCAAAAATTGCAATATATTACCTGGGGACTTATTCCTTATTGGTCGAATGATGGTAAAAACACAGGAAGGTTAATAAATGCTAGAAAAGAAGGCATTGGTGGAAAACCATCTTTTCGAATACCTATTCGAAAAAGACGTTGTATAGTTTTGGCAGATAGTTTTTATGAATGGCGAAGACAAGGCGTTGAAAAGATACCTTATAGAATAAGTCTTAAAAGTGGAGAAGCATTGGCAATGGCAGGAGTCTGGGATGTTTGGTTTAAGAATGATTATGCCATTAAGAGTTTTTCGATTATTACCACTCCAGCTAATAAAGAGATGGAAAGTGTACATAATAGAATGCCTGTACTTTTTACCGAAAAAGAATTACGAACTAAATGGCTTTCTGATATTGATCTTGCAACAACTCAAGCTATGCTCCGAACTGCAGAAGATGATATTTTGAATATTTATAGAATTTCTCAAAAATTAAACTCTCCGAAAAATAATATGGCTGAATTGCATCAAGAAGTTGCAGAACCTCCTACTTTATTTGATTAATATTACTAGTACAAAATGGGCTATCTCTTAAAACCGAGATAGCCCATTTTCAATTCTTGATCTTTTATCGTAAAAAGAAACCGTACTTAAAAGGATCATCTGGATCAATTACAAATTCGTTTTGACCTATAATATGTGCCGTACCTTCTACTTGTGGAATGACAGCTTCGAATGGACCGTATTGTTCTGTACGTACCACCGACCCTTTAAAAACAGAACCAGTAATACTTTCAACTGTCATGCTTTCGCCTATCGTTATTTCATTTCGTTTGTAGTGGATCGGCAATCGACCAGATACGCCCGATCCTGTCGGACAACGATCAACTTCTCCTTCGGCAAAGATGCACACATTTCGACTATCGATTCCGTTTGATATTGGACCGCCTATAAAGATAGTACCATACAAGAAACTTAAATCCTTTTCGAATGGGTGTTTTACTAGTTTACTCGTTTTTATGACGGCTCGTTTGATGTCCATTCCTTTTTGGATCAGTACATTATAATTTTCAGGTATTAAATCCAGTCTTAGTTTAGTAGCATCTACATAGGCATAAAAAGCACCGCCATAAGCTAAATCATAGATTACTGTTCCCAAACCTTCGACCTCGACTGTTTGATCTAGGGCAACTACAAAAGAAGGTACACAATGAAAATATACGCCTTCTACTTTACCGTTTTTCACTTTAGCAAAGGAGGTAATCCTACCACAAGGAGCATCTATTTTTAGTTGATTTTCGCCTTCCTTAACATCAATCCAATTCATTTCTATAGCCAAAGTTGTAATTGCAATAATCGCATGACCACACATGGTACTGTAGCCTTCGTTATGTAAGAATAGGATTCCAAAATCACCTTTATCATCATTTGGCGGAAGCAAAATACAGCCATACATATCGGCATGTCCTCTAGGCTCATGCATAAGGGCAGTACGTAAATAGTCGTAATTATCTCGCATATAGTTTCGATAATCTAAAACATTATTACCTTTTAGTTCAGGTAAACCGTCAATAATAACTCGAAGTGGCTCACCTCCTGTATGCATATCTATTGTTTTGATTTTGAGCCAATGGTTGGGTGTTTTCCAGTATTTTGCAGCTTGGATGTTTGAGTAAGTAGATGGCATTTGGTCGATTTTACTAGGTAAACAGGTCTAATTTAATTCAAATTAGTAAGTCTCCTAGATATTACCAAAATAAAACATCTTTTTAGATAAAGAGTAGGTTTAAAGTCTATTCCTTTGATCTTTTTGTATTTTTGTTTTTCTTTGCAGAATAATCCGAAAGGATAATATATTTGACTTTATTTTTTCATCTAAATAGTCTCGAAATGTCTGATCACGGTGATATGAATTATGGTAGTAAAGGGTTTTGCTTGCTTTACTTTTTTGTAGCTTTCTTTTTGCTCATTATTACCATTCTCTATGTTTATAACTACAATTTTACACTTGATTTTTAGGATTTCCCAAAACTCTAGTCTAAATCTATAAAAGCTTTTTCAAAGGTAACAAGTAAAAAAACAAAAGCCTCCTAGCTCATGCTGAGAGGCTTTTGCGACTATTTATTCACACGTTTACATTTTTCTAATTTCCATTTATAATATCGCCAGAACCTGTGATGTCTACATCAATCAATGGGGCACCTTTATAATGCACATCGCCAGAACCTGTAATCTTAACATCTAAATATTCTTCGGCATATACTTCTACATCGCCAGAGCCACTAATATTTACATCTACCTCTTGAGTTGTTAAATCAAATGCTTCCATATCGCCAGAGCCAGATATTTCTACTTCTAATTCATCTGCGAAACCTTCTAATCTCATTTCGCCTGAACCAGCAATACGCGTATCCACTTTTTCGATAGCTTCTATTGCTAAATCCATTTCGCCAGAGCCACTAATACGGAGTGAGATACCGCCGACTTCAAAAACATTCTCTCCTGTAATATTGCCTGATCCATCAATCGACAAGTAGTAGATATTTGGCATTGTTATAAACAACTTTAAGCCATCATGATTTCGGACACATTGATCAAACTCTACATCCCATGTATCGTCTTGTATATCTGTTTCGATTAGATCAATAATATTTTGTTGTCCCTCCGCTGTTACTTTAATTTCATCACCTTGTGTGATAAATACATCCGCCGCACAATTTATTTTAACTCCAGTAAAGTCTCCAATGTTTAGTTCTTCTGTTACAGTAGCTCCTTCGCCTTTTATACAATTGAAAATACCACCATCGTCATCTCTAAAAGAACAGCTACTTACAAACAGTAATGTTACGATTGCCATCAAAAAATTTAATTTTGTCATAATGTTTTAGTTTAGTAGAGTTTAAGCATTAGTATCTCAGGCTTACGCAATTGATTTCAAACGTAAGTTGACTTAAGACTCTAGTGTGAAAAAGTATTTTTTAAGTTCGCCAATTGGCTAAGTACAAGGTGTACTAAAGGTTATTATTCAGAATAAAAAAATCTTGTTTATTCAATATTAATCTTTGTCTATATCGATATCAATATCTATGTCTCCTCGGTATTTATTTCTATTTTTCTTGTGACCAAAGAAACCAAATCGGAAAGTGATTCCTCCTGTAAAACTATTGAACTCGCTTTCATTTACTGAGCTACTTTTGCTGATACCATCTACTATTCGATATCCTCCTGTAACAGCTACTCTACAAAAGCGAAAAACGTTTAATTCTAGTCCTACTTCAGGAGTAAGTACAAACACTGCATCATCAATATTAAAGTCGTCTTCAAAATCTACATTCACTGCTCCCCATCCTATTTTTAAACTTGAGTAAGGATGAATCAATCTTCTTGAACGGTGTGCATAGCCCAACCATAGGCCACCATGTGCAATTTCTAAACGGTAAATATCTTGATCGACAAAATCAACAAAATCTGTACTACCTAATCCATAAGCACCAAGAAAAAAATTGTTGATAATAAGACCTGCACCTCCACCGCCTGAGGTACTCATATCTCCATATGTTTGGCTAAATTCAACAAGTGGGCTTACAAATAGACCAAAAGAATTGGCTTTCCCAAAAAGGGTTTGCTCACGTTGTGCCCAAGTAGAGACACTTAATAATAAACAAATTACAATTATTAGATTTTTCATTTTTATTGCTTTTTTGATATACCTTTGGCTATTACACTCCTGCGCAAGAGTGTACTCCAAAAGTTGTTTTTGAAATATTTTATTTAAAATCTTATTGCTACATTGAAGCCAAACCAAGCTTTTTTATTTGTTGGTTCAATGGTATTATTTGATGTTTGATTAATTATTGTGTAGGGCGCTAAGCTAGTGCCATACGTATTGGTATCTGCATCATATAAATCTGAAAACATTAGATTAAATGATGGACCGAGTATTAGTTCAACACGTTTACCTAGTTGGATTCCGAAGTTGAATTTTAACTGGCTTAGTAAGTTTAGTTTACCTGTCCAATATTCGTTTTCGTTAATGTGCATTGCTTGTACCTCTGGATTAAAAAAGAATTTTCGTTTCAGTTTCATTTTCGTTCCAACCCCGTAACCTAATCCCCAAGTTGTTTCATCAACTCTGTATCCCAACTGTACAATGTTATAAAAGCGTTCGTTTCCTAACTTTACTGCTACGTTGGCATACAAAACTTCATTGCTCGATAACTCTACTCTGTTGTAACCGTGTTTGACAAAACTAAACAATCCGATAGAAGCGATATCAACAGAATCACAAACATTGATCAATCCAAACTGTATACCCTTTACGTGTTTTGCTTGGTTGTAAATACCTGCTACTTGTGCGGTTTTTACATCCTTTGCAATATTAAAAAGGCTTGATACTTGTATATTTGTCGAACCTTCTTTGTTATAATTAAAGCCTCCCGCTATTTGGGTACCAATAGCATTGCCTAGTGTAATATTACCGATACCGCCCATTTGGAAGCCTTTAAAATCACCCTTCACATAGTTACCAATTCCAGCAACCTGTATTGCATCTAAATCCTGTACTATATTTGCCCAAGCACTAAATTGTACACCTTCTGTTAATCCATTATTGATATTGAACAAACCACTTATTTGAGTGCCATCTACATTGCCGCCTACTACATTACCTAAGCCCGCCAATTGAAAGCCTTTTACATCCTTCTCTATAGAATTGAAGAAAGCACCAATCTCTAAACCATCTACGGCTTCGTTATGTCCCCAAAAGAGATTGAGTGAAAGATGCGTTGGAACATCCTCTTCATGATCTGGCGATACCATGCCTACACCTGGCACTACAGACATTTGGGCATTTGGTGTATTGATATCTACTCCATTGATGTAGAGATGACGATCTTTTACTGGATTCGGTTGTTTGATATCAGAAAAATCTACTTCCGACTTATACTCTTCTGGCAATTCTAGCTTTATCTGAGAAGGTAATTCCTTGGGCATTATCGCTTGTGGCACTTTAACCATTCGTTGACCGATAGTAGATGGTTTTTCTTCTTCGAGAAGAATTGGCGTTTGCTCTTTTTTTACTTCTACCTCAATAGACCCTAAACGTTTCTTTTTTTTGATGACTTTTCTGTCATCATTTTTTAGCACTATTTGGTCACCAATATGTCGGTAAACTATTTTTGTATTGCTAAATAATTCATCTAATGCATTGCTAAGAGGTTGGTCATATATTTTAGCCGTCAATCGTTCATTTACAGAAATATAGTTTTTACTGTACGAAAAATTTATCTCATATTTCTTGTGAATATCTTTTAGTACTTTACTTAATTTTTCATTATCGTATTCAAATGTTACTATCATCCCCATATCAAATTGAGGATAAGCCCAAAAAGGACAACAGAATAGTACGATAATAAAAAGTAAATTTTTCATTTGTTTAAAAATTTTAAGCACTTCGCTTTTCCACAATTTTACTGACAACCTTCACCTGCTAGTGTATATACTCCTTCGATTTGAGAAAGATTTAAACTTGAACCAAAAGCTACTGCTTCTAATATTTCTTCTATTTTGGGATCTTTGTAACTACCTTGAAATTGGCAGTTTAGTATTTTATTATTTGTTGTTTTAATTTCTACTTCAAAGTAACGTTCTAATGCTTTTATAACATCTTTTAGTGGTGTATCTTCAAACTCAAAACGTTTCGTTTTCCAAGCAATTGTATTAGGTGTTTTTACTGTTTTCTTGTTCACTTTTTGACTTTGTTTATGTAGTAAACCTACATTTCCTTTAGTTAACACTACTCGTTCCGTTTCTTTTTTCTCTTCCGAAAATGCAACGGTTCCCGTTACTACAGTTACTTCTATATTTTCTTCGTCATCATAAGCCCTTACATTAAAACTTGTACCTAAGACTTCTGTTTTTGATTGACCACTTTTGATCGTAAATCGTTTTCCTTCTATATGTTCAACATCAAAAAATGCTTCACCTTTAAGGTTTACTGTTCGAATGTCAAAAGACTTATTATAGGTCAAACTTGAATTTTCATTAAGCCATACTTTAGAACCATCTGGCAACACTACTTCTTTTTCTTCTTCTTCGATTGTATTTATTGCTACTAGATTTGTTATGTCATCTTGTACTTTTGTACTATTTGAAATCCACCAATAACCGATTCCTAACCCAACTAAAAAGACAGCAGCAATACGCATTAGTTGCTTATAAATAGGAAGCTGAATGTGCTTTGTTTCTTTTTCAACTATTGGTTCTTCAACTAAAGGTTCAGATGTCAAGTTTAACTTTTGTTCTACCTTCCCCCAGGCACCTTGGGTATCAACTGGAAATTCATCTTTATAAACTTCTGCTGTTTCCCATACTTGTTTGGTTTCTTCAAAAAGAGTTTTGTTTTCCTCACTTTGCTCTATCCACTCCATAAGAGTAGCCTCTTCTGCCTTTGTCGTATTCTTTGACAGATATTGAGCAATGAGTTCTATATAGTTTAATTCATTCATTTAAAAACCCTTTTCTGATTATATGACGCCTTGAAGTTAGCAATCCCCCTATGCGTTTTTTTATTTTTTTTCAAAATTTCAAAATTTCTTTCAAAATTTGCCAAAAACTACTGATAATCAACAAATTGAGATAAGGACCAATTTGTGTCCGAAGTGTCTTTAGTGCCTTTCCCATTTGATTTTCTACTGTCTTGATCGAAATATCTAAGCGTTCTGCTATCTCTCTATAACTTAAATCTTCAAAACGGCTTAATTGAAAAATAGCTCGGCATCTAGGTGGTAAAGTATTAATAGCTGCTGTAATTTTTTCTTCCAGTTCAGTTTGAAGGTATTGTTTTTCTATATTCGTTTCTGTACTCACTTGCTCTGGAATAACATCTGTTTGTCCTTGGTACTTTTTATTTCTACGAATATAACTTATAGCTTCATTGATTGCCATACGATTAAGGTAAGCTCCAAAAGAAGTAGTTACGTTGAGTTGTTGTCTTTTTTCCCATAGTTTGATAAATACATCTTGGGCAATGTCTTCTACTGTTGCTTTATCTCTTATAAAACGATAGACTGCTCTGCACACAGAAGGGTAATGCTGATTGAATAGCAACTTGAGGGTTGCCTGATCATTCGCTTTTAATTGTTGTAATATGTCTTGTGTTTTGTTTTCAAGCATATAATTGTCCCTTTCAATTAGTGGTTTTTCTACTTCTTGACAATAATAAACTTTCTAACGCAAAAATTAGCAGCTTTTCTATTCTTTTAAGGAAAGTTTAAAGGTTCTATCTTTAGTTATTCTATTTACTAATCTTTTTAAACAACTTCTTTATTATACCTTTTAGAAAACAATTATTTTTTGAGTAAAGCGCTTGAAGCCTTTAATTGAAAACTCAATACTGTATAGTCCGTATAGACCACTTACATCTATAGAGATCGGAGCAATACCTATCGCTTCTAATTCTTTGGTATAAATTGGTCGTCCTAAAATATCGTATATTTTAAACGTACCTTGTTTTCCTTCGTAAGCTCTGAGATTTAGTTTTAATTCTTCTTTTACTGGGTTGGGATACAGGATAATTTCAGCAATTGGTTCTTCTTCGTTTGGATTTTCCTCTTCTTCTTCAGATTCGCCTTCAGTAGGATCTTCTTCGAATTCTACTTTTATACTCTCCGAATAAGAAAAAGTGTTGTCGGTGTAAATTTGCTTTAATCTATAAAAATTAACTCCAGTTTCTGGAGCAAAATCGAGGGTATCATAAGCAACAAGATTATTACTGTTATCTATATTTTCTATTTCGATAATGGTAGAAAAATTACTATTATCACTGGAACGTTCTATTTCAAAACGTTCGTTTTTATATCCCGTATTCGTCGCCCAATCTATATGTGCATAGATGCCATCTTTGACCGCATTGAAAATCAAGATATCCTCTTCGTAACCTACAAGTACTTTTAGTTCATCTATAAGTGTGTAGTATTTCGCATCAGTAGATAAAAGCGCATAATCGTCTGCTTGTAATCGAATTGTATATTCTCCTGCTTGGCTAAAATTAACACCAGTTCCCAAAGCAGTTTCGTCTATAAAATAAGCAGCTCCATTGCCCTGTACTTTTTGCCACTGTAATGGTAAGTTGATCGTAGCATTATCAAATTCTAATTGCCCTTGTAGATTAGCCGTTTCTGTTGATGCAATGTAACTGTCGTCTCCTGCATCGATGTAATATCCTTTTGTGGTAGATGCCCAAGGGAAAGTCGGATTAATGGCAGCCCCAAAGTATTTTCTATAAAAATCAAATCGACCATTCCAATATTCATTTGGATGAATATGTGCTAATTCACGAGCGTGCATTAATGTCTTTTCGCCACCCAATTGATTGAATGCTGCAAATACGGTCGCTGGTGGACAAATGTCGTCTTCATAAGAAATAAAATTGAGTGAAGGTCCTGTATAACGTTTTGCAAAATATACTGCATCAAAATATTTAGCAGCTGCTAATGTTTGTTCGCCATGATTTGGAGAACCATCTGTTTCTTCTGAATTTTGGAGGTAGTACGGAAAACCACTTGCTTTATTATACTTTAGTCCTGCATGTTCACACAAAGCAGCATTACTTTGTATCAACAAGGAAACTCGATGATCTATACCTGCCAACATAATCGCCAGACCACCTCCTTGACTTACACCATTGACTGCCATGTTGACTCCATCAAAATCGGAACGAGAAAAAAGATAGTCTACTGCACGAATGCATGCCAATAGCGAAAGTTTGTAATATATGGAATTAGGATCAGTAATGACATTTGGTGAATAAGCATTTGGATCTACTTGATCTGGTTCGGCATTATGAATACTTATTTGCATAGAGAGCGCTCCTAGGTATTCTGCTATTGTTGCATCGGGTTGAACTAAATTTGGTGAATCCCCAAATGATGGTAAACCCAAAACAGCAGGAAACGGACCTGAAGCATTTGGAACCGTCAGATATCCATACACTCTTCGATTATTAACACTTGCTAAATTTATACGATAGGTTTTAGAATACTGACTTTCTGTATATAGTGTTGTTTGGGGGTCTATAGGGACACCTGCGAGTTCATTTTTAGCTATTGACCAAAAAGCATCAAAATCAGAAGGTTCTTCTTCTAATGGTTGGATCATATATGGAGAAATCGCTGCTCCTGCTTTTACTTGTGCTCCGTTTAAGGTAGCAGTGCATAAAATCATTCCTGGTTCAGCAGTTTGAAATGGAATGTTTATTGTTTGACCAGCTTCTACATTAATTGTTTCGCTTTTTAGCGGAGTGGTAAGCCGATCATAAGCAATGGTATAAGTTGCTTCGCCAGAAGTATTGGAAGTTAGTTGAAAAATCATTGTTTCGCCCACTTCATACATTGCTGTTTCACGATCAGTATTAAGTTGTACTTGAGCAAAAACATTCGTTAGTAAGCCTAACCATATTGTGAGTATCGTAAAGTATCGAATAAACATATCTTAAACAACTTCTTTTGGTGTAAAGTATTTTTTCGCTCTGCTGCGCTAATAATAAGTTCTATATTTTCAGCCATTACTAAAATAGTATTTTAGTCTCTGGTTATTAACAATAAGCTTGGTTTAAGGCTTTTTTGCCTTACAAAGCAAAAAATAGCCTCATAAAAAATGGCGATTATTTTAACGCTAAACGCATATATTAAAAGTAGCTCTTAGATAGGTGTTGTGTATAAACGGAGTGAGATGTAATCGTGTATGTCTTTCAAACAAAGTTAGTAAAAAAAACGACAAATTCAAAGCCGTTTTTTTTACTAAAAAGAAGATTTTTATATATCAAATTTAGTCAACTTCACAAATTGTTTGACTCTTGCGTTTACTTCGCTTTTCTTTAAGCCCTTGAGACGATTAATACTAAATTCTTCTACGCAAAAAGAAGCTAGAGCTGAACCATAGATTATTGCACGTTTCAGATTCGCAAAATTAACCTTATCTGTATGTGCTAAATAACCGATAAATCCACCCGCAAAAGTATCTCCCGCTCCAGTTGGGTCAAACACTTGAGCCAAAGGCAGTGCTGGTGCATAAAATTTATTCTCGCCTTCAAATAATAAGGCTCCATGCTCTCCTTTTTTGATGACTAAGTACTTTGGTCCCATTTTGTGAATAACCTTGGCTGCTTTAACTAAAGAGTACTCACCTGAAAGCTGACGAGCTTCTTCATCATTAATAGTTAAGACATCTACCTTTTTGATAACCTTTTTTAGAGCAGGCATAGCAATATCCATCCAAAAGTTCATTGTATCTAATACAATTAACTTTGGTCGTTTTTTCATTTGCTTAATTACCTTCATCTGGATTTCAGGTGTAAGATTACCTAACATTAGGTATTTTGCTGTTTTGTACGACTCAGGCAAAATAGGATTAAAATCTGCCAATACATTCAATTGTGTATCGAGCGTATCACGTTTATTCATGTTATCATGATAACGACCTGCCCAGAAAAAAGACTTTTCACCTTGCTTAATTTGTAATCCATCAAGGTTGACACCACGTTTTCGCATGTATTTTAGCTCTTCTTCGGGGAAATCGTCACCTACAACAGATACTAAATTGATATCTTTTGTAAAATATGATGCCGCCAAACTAATGTATGTACATGCACCGCCAACTACGCGTTCCGCTTTGCCATAAGGGGTTTCGATGGTATCGAATGCTACTGTTCCAACTGTTACTAAACTCATTTTTTTTTATTTTGTAAAATAATTGGCTCAAAGATTGCACTTTTATTTTTATTGTACTATTTTTGCGTCGCTCTTTTACTAAAAAAGAGTTCTTTGAGTATAATTAAAGGATATGAAATATGCTGATTTTAGCTATTTCCGCTGTTCAAATTAATATATCAGCTTCCTTAGCTCAGCTGGTTAGAGCATCTGACTGTTAATCAGAGGGTCCAAG